>CAZVKD010000153.1:0-7622 GCA_964627675.1 uncultured Gemmatimonadaceae bacterium | reverse complement strand
CGTGCCGCGCGCCGAGGTCGCATCCGTCACCCGACTCGGCGACGTCACGCCGCTCTTCCTCGGCCTCGTGCTCCTCGTGCCGTTCGCCATCGGGCTGGTGCTGGGGATCCGCCAGGAGACCGATCTTCCCGCCGACCACGGGCAGTGGACCGTGGCCCAGCAGCTCGTGGGCATCCTGCCCGCGGCCCTGATCTCGACGACGGTCTCGGTCGTGGGGACGGCCGGCGCCATCATCGTGCTCCTGATCGCGCTGTCGGGGCTCACGATGGTCACGCTGGATTGGCATCCCTTCAAGCGGCTGGCGGCCGGAGGGGAAACGGCGGCGGGCGGAGGAGCGGCGGCGGCCCCGCCCGATCGCCGAGA
The DNA here is from genome assembly GCA_964627675.1 of uncultured Gemmatimonadaceae bacterium. Classification (GTDB taxonomy): domain Bacteria; phylum Gemmatimonadota; class Gemmatimonadetes; order Gemmatimonadales; family GWC2-71-9; genus JACQHC01. Next base: position 7,259 of record CAZVKD010000153.1, on the reverse strand, counting down.
GGTCGTGGAGGAGGAGCCCGCGGGTGACTGGAAGGAGGCGCCCGCGGGCGAGAGCGAGGCGCCCGCGCCGCGCGCCCGCAGGGGCAAACCGCGTCCGTCCGTTCAACCGGCGGCTCGCGAGTCCACGCCGGCCGGCGAGATCGAGGACCTGCCGCCCATTGACCTCCTGCGGCTGCCCAGCGCTCCCGCGAGCGATGCCGGTGGGGAAGCGCTGGACCGCCTGGGACAGGTCTTGATTGACACCCTGGCCACCTTCCGCGTGGAGGCCAAGATCGTGGGGCGCACCACGGGGCCGGTGGTGACGCAATTCGAGGTGGCGCCGGCGCCCGGCGTGAAGGTGGGCAGGATCGCGGCGCTGGCCGACGATCTCGCGCTGGCCATGCGGGCCCAGTCCATTCGCATCGTGGCGCCCATCCCCGGCAAGGCCGCGGTGGGCGTCGAGGTACCGAACCCGACGGCGCGCATCGTCACCCTGCGCGAACTGCTCGAGACGCCGGAATGGGAACGCGCCCGCTCCCCGCTGCCGGTGGCGCTCGGGCGGGATCTCGAGGGCAAGCCCATCATCGCCGATCTGGCGCGCATGCCGCACCTGCTCATCGCCGGGGCCACGGGCTCTGGAAAATCGGTGTGCATCAACACCATCATCACGAGCCTGGTGTATCGCTACACGCCGAACGATCTGCGCATGCTCATGATTGACCCCAAGATGGTGGAGCTGTCGGCGTACAACGTGCTGCCGCACCTCAAGCACAAGGTGGTCACCAACAATCGGGAAGCCGCGCAGGTGTTCAAGTGGGCCATCTACGAGATGGAACGGCGCTACGAGCTGTTCCATGCCACGGGGGCGCGGAACATCGGGGACTTCAATCGCCGCGTGGTGTCCGCCCGGAGCGGAGCGGCGAATAGCGGTGGGGTGAGACTGATGGGTCCGCCCCAGACGGCGGGAACCGCGACAGCGGCCCGAGCAGGGGAAACGGCGGGGGCGGGGGCGGCAGCGGCTGGAGGAGGACCGGGCGGCGATATCGCGCTCAGGGAAGGCCCGCTGCCCTACATCGTCATCATCGTGGACGAGCTGGCTGACCTCATGATGACCGTGCAAGGCGAGGTGGAGAAGCCGCTCGCCATCCTGGCCCAGAAGGCCCGCGCCACGGGCATTCACCTCATCCTCGCCACCCAGCGGCCCAGCGTGGACGTGATCACCGGCCTGATCAAGGCGAACTTCCCCAGTCGGATCGCGTTCCGCGTGGCGTCCAAGGTGGATAGCCGCACCATCCTCGATCAGAACGGCGCCGAGGCGTTGTTGGGCAACGGCGACATGCTGTTCGTCCCGCCCACCAAGAGCGAGCCCGTCCGGCTGCAGGGCGCGTTCATCAGCACCGAGGAGACCGAGGCGATCACCGAGTGGTACAAGGCGCGCCAGGGCGAGCGGGACGCGGCGATCGCGGCGCAGGGGCTGCTCAAGACCGAGGAGGAAGACATCCTCGCCGTCGTGCGGGAGCTGGAGGCGGCCGAGGAAGGGGAAGAAGGCAAGGCCCCGGCCGAGCCCGGCGAGCGCGACCCGCTGTTCCGCGAGGCGGCCGAGACCTGTATTCAGCATCAGCTCGGCTCCACGTCGCTGTTGCAGCGGAAGCTTCGCGTGGGCTACGGGCGGGCCGCGCGAATCATTGATCAGCTGCACGAAGCGGGGATCCTGGGTCCTCCCGACGGCTCAAAGCCGCGCGAGGTGCTGATCGGGATGGAGCAGCTCGACGAATACGCCTCCTGAAGTGGCGAGGAGAGGCGAGAGAGGGGACGAGGCGGGCGAGGAGGGGCGTGGCATCGCCCCTCCTCGGCGCGCACGGAGGACTCCGGTTGCCGACCGCGGGACTTCCCTCGCGCTTTCTCGCCGCTCCTCGTCCAGCTGTCGCGTTTTTCTGTTCCCCTCGATCGTCCTTTTGGTACACGCACACGAGCCGCTCGGCATTACGTTCCTTCCGTGCCGATCAAGTCCGATCCCTCGACCTGGACCGACGCCCGCCAGCGGCGGGGGCTCGCCGGCGAGCGATACGCCATGCGACACTTGCAGGCGGCCGGGTGGCGTATCCTCGCTCATCGGTTTCGCATGGGGCGGCTGGAGATTGACCTCATCGCCCGGCGCGGCCGCGTGGTGGCCTTCGTGGAGGTGAAGACTCGCCGCTCGGCCGCGTTCGGCTCCCCGCTTCAGGCGGTGGGTTGGCACAAGCAGCGCGGGCTGGCGCGCGTGGCGCAGTCCTGGATGGATCGCTGCGGCCGCCCGGGCGATGCATATCGGTTCGACGTAGTCGGCGTGGAGGTGGCGCCGGGAAAGCGGCCCATCCTGCTGCACGTCGAGGATGCGTTCCGGCCCCAGTGGCGGTAAGTCGAGCTTCGGTATATTTTCGGGGTCGGGCTGAGACCTGATCTCCTCACTCTTAACCCTCTAACCCTCGTGAGGGTTGGCATGTCAACGGAGAACGTCGAACAGAAAGCCGCGGCCTTGCCGGAGGAAAAGCGCAAGGCGCTGAACCTGGCAATCGCGCAGATCGAGAAGACCTGCGGCAAGGGCTCGATCATGCGGATGGGGCAGGAGTCCTGGGTGCGGGTGGACGCCATCCCCACCGGGGCCATCAACCTGGACGCGGCCATCGGGGTGGGCGGGATCCCACGCGGCCGCATCACGGAGATCTACGGCCCCGAGTCCAGCGGGAAGACCACGCTCGCGCTGCACGTGGCGGCGAGCGCGCAGCGCCGGGGCGGCGTCGCCGCGTACATAGACGCCGAGCACGCGCTGGACGTGGAGTACGCCAAGAAGCTCGGCGTGGCCATCGAGGACCTGCTGGTTTCCCAGCCGGATACGGGGGAGGAGGCGCTCGAGATCGCCGAGATCCTGGTGCGCTCGGGCGCGGTGGACGTGATCGTGGTGGATTCGGTGGCGGCCCTGGTTCCCAAGGCGGAGATCGAAGGGGAGATGGGCGACGCGCACATGGGGCTCCAGGCGCGGCTCATGTCGCAGGCCTTGCGCAAGCTCGCCGGGAGCATCAACCGGTCCCGCACGTCGGTCATCTTCATCAATCAGCTGCGCGAGAAGATCGGCGTGATGTTCGGCAACCCGGAGACCACCACGGGCGGCCGCGCGCTCAAGTTCTACGCCTCGGTGCGGCTGGACGTGCGGCGTATCGGGCCGGTGAAGGATCGGGAGACGATCGTGGGGAGCCGCGTGCGGGTGAAGGTGGTGAAGAACAAGGTGGCCCCGCCGTTCCGCCAGGCCGAGTTCGACGTCATGTTCGACGAGGGGATCAGCCACGCGGCGCTGCTGGTGGACCTGGCCGCGGAGCTGAACATCATCGAGAAGAGCGGGGCCTGGTATTCCTACGGCAAGGAGCGGATCGGCCAGGGGCGGGAGAACGCCAAGCTGTTTCTCAAGGACAACCCGGCCGTGATGGAGGAGATCGAGGGGAAGGTGAAACAGCAGCTCGGCATCGCCATGCGGGTGGGCGGGGAGGAGGAGACCGTCTAGCGGGACGGGCGGCGGCCGGTTGGGCGCTTCGCAGGGCACCCGCCGCGGGACGCCGCCTCGCCTGGATGATGGCTCGTACCCGGATGCCACGTCGGGGTCCAGTCCGGCCTGCTGAGGGCCACCCGGTGCTCATCACGCGGCTCGCGCCGGATCGGGGCGAGTCGGGTCACGTGGTGGTGGACCTGAACGGCAGCCGTTTTGCCAGCCTGCCGGCCGAGATCGCGCGTGAGCTGGGCCTCGAGGCCGGGCTGACGCTGGACCCGGGTGGGCTGGCGCGGCTCACCGAAGTGGCCGACGCGGAAGCGGCGCATCGGGTGGCCCTCTTTGTCCTCGCGGCGCACCCGCGTTCGGAGTTCGAGCTGGTTCGTAAGCTGCGGGACCGGGGGCATCCCGAGCCCGCCATCCGCGCGGCGCTCGATCGCTTGCGCGCCACGGGCATTCTGGACGATCAGAAATACGCCGAGGCGTTCGCTCGCAGCCGCCTGGCGCGGGGCCACGGAACGTCTCGGGTGCTCTCCGATCTGCTGCGCCGCGGCGTGGACCGGCGCTCGGCCGAACGCGCCGTGGCCACAGTGGAGCAAGAGGAGCGTGTGGAGCCGGGCGCGCAGGTGCGCCGCCTGCTGGACCGCCAGGTTCGCTCGGTGCGGGACCTGCCACCCCGGGTTCAGCGCCGCCGGCTCATCTCGTTTCTGGCGCGCCGGGGATTCCGCGGCCGGGAGGTGCGCGCGCTCATCGAGGCCGCCATCGGGCGGGAGTAAGGGGTGCCTACAGTGGTTGTAGCACCCTCCCACCATGTGGCGGGCAAGCTGTTACCTCAACGCATCTGGAAGCCCGGATGCAAGCACAGGCGCTGCGTCCGGGCGCCGCGACAGCCCTCGTGGCGTGGCAGTGTATCACGTTGTGAAGTAATGACTTAGGTGTGACCGCCCCTGACTGGGGAAAATGAAGACGATCAAGTGTTTTTCGGTTCGTTTCTTGCGGCAACCTCCCGAAATCGCGTCCGACCGGTCATCGAACGCACCGCCATCCGGAGACTCGATGCGCCAGCTCATCCTCACTGCACTTGCCCTCGCAACCACGGCGCTGCCCACGGCGGCGCAGACCCGCCAGGTCACGCTCAACCGGGCCTGGAGCTGGGGTGCCACATCAGGCACCACCTACGGCGGGGTGTACATCGGGCCCTACGGCGCCTCGAGTCCGGGTCTTCCCAACTTCGACGTCTTCTGCGTTGACTTCGTGAACAGCGTGCGCGTGGGAGATACCTGGACTGCCCGCTTCACCAGTCTCGCGGACCTGATGGGCGGCAGCGGTCTCGACGACACGCGCTGGGGGCAGCGCTACCTTGGCGCCCCGTTGAGCTACCCGGACCCGGTGCCTCTTTATCAAAAGGCCGCCTGGCTTGCCACCCAATTCGCCACGCACAGTAAGACTGCGTGGCCCGGCATTCACCAGGCAATCTGGCGCCAGTTCACCAGCAGCCCGACGTGGACGGGCACGGACTACACCACGTGGATGGCGAACGCAAACACGGCCGCCTCGAACGGCAGCTTCGATAACATTGATTGGAAGTACTGGTACGTGGTGACGGACGTCAACACGGTGCACGGCACGGGCGGTAAGCAGGAATACCTGACCTACATCACACCGGAACCCGGGACCCTGCTCCTCCTGGCCACCGGCCTCGCAGTGGTGATTGGGTACGCGGTGGTGAGCCGGCGGTTTGTGTAGCTGCCGCGCGGTTGATACTCTTACAGGCGGGCTGGGATCGCGTGACCCCGGCCCGCTTTCCTTTTGACGGATCGCGGGGCGAATCGTAGCGCCAGGTTCCGCTTCACCGCTGTCCCGGACCGGTTAATATCCCGTCGTCACGATCTCGAGGGCTTCGAGGGGAGCGAGTGCCAACGTTGGAACAAGGAAACGGCAGTCTCCGGTCATTGGGATGGCCTGCGTACGCTGCGGGATCGCTCATGGTGGCGCTGTCCGCGCTCGATTACGCCACCAACGTGTGGCCCCCTCAACCCGCTCAGCTGGAATGGCGCTACGGGGCGTGGGGCATTCTTTCCGGATACCTGCTGACCCCCCTGCTGGGGGCCGTCATGCTGGCCGCCGCGGCCGCCGTTCTCGGTCACCGCCGTACGCTCGCCGCCTTTTTCTGGCTGAGCCTCGTCACGGCCGCGGTCCTGATTGCCGGGACCATCCTGTTCGTGCTGGACGTGGTGCAGTTGCGCGTGGCCGTTCCCAGCGGGGAGCAGCCACGGTTCGACACCGGCGCGTGGAAAGCCGTGGTGAAACACGTCCTGGTTGCCGCGGCGATGCTCTGGCTTGGCCGGGGATCGAGGTCGGCCGCGCGACAAGCGGTGGGACGGCGGCCGCCGGCGGAGCCGGAGGTCCTGGTCGCGGCTTCCCGGTAGCGACGGCCGAGGGAGACCGGTCCGGCTGTCCAGCGGCGTGACGGAAAGGCCGGCGGGAGCGGTCTGAGCGGGGACAGGATCCGCGGCGCAAGGGGGGCGCACGTTCATCGGCCATTCCCCAGCGGTTGCCCCCGCGGCTCCCGGCATGCCCCATGGCGCTGTTAGCTTTGCGCCATGCGTTCTGCCGACATCCGCCGCTCGTTCGTCGAGTACTTCAAGGAGCGCGGGCACCAGGAGGTCCCCTCCTCGCCGCTGGTCCCGGCGGGCGATCCCACGCTGCTGTTCACCAACGCCGGCATGGTGCAATTCAAGCGCGTCTTCCAGGGACTGGAATCCCGGGACTACCGCCGGGCGGTGACCGTGCAGAAGTGCGTGCGCGCCGGCGGCAAGCACAACGACCTGGAGCAGGTGGGCCACACCGCGCGGCACCACACCTTCTTCGAAATGCTGGGCAATTTCTCCTTCGGTGACTACTTCAAGCGCGACGCCATCGCGTTCGGCTGGGAATGGGTCACGAGCGAGCGGTACCTGGGCATTCACCCCGATCGCATCTACGTCAGCGTGCATCATTCGGACGATGACGCGCGCCGTCTGTGGCGCAAGGTGACGGGTATTGCCGACGGGCGGATCTACGGGCTGGGCGACGAAGACAATTTCTGGCAGATGGGCGAGGCGGGGCCGTGCGGCCCGTGCAGCGAGATCTACGTGGACCTGCGCGGCGCCCGACCGGCCTCCACGGCGCCGTCGCTGAACCAGTTCCTCGAGATCACCGAGGCCGGCCAGCTCCTGGAGATCTGGAATCTGGTGTTCATGCAGTTCGACCAGGGGGCCGGCGGCACGCGCACGCCGTTGCCCGCGCCCTCGGTGGACACGGGCGCGGGGCTCGAGCGCATCGCGGCCGTGATGCAGCGGGTGGACTCCAACTTCGACACCGATCTCTTCACCCCCATCATCCGGCGCGGGGTGGACTTGGTCGGGCGGCCCTACGAGCGGGGCCCCGGCGGCGCCGGGTTCCGCGTGCTGGCCGATCACGCCCGCGCCGTGGCGTTTCTCCTGGCGGACGGCGTGTATCCCTCCAACGAAGGCCGCGGGTACGTGCTTCGCCGCATCCTGCGTCGGGCCGTGCGGCACGCCTTCCTGCTCGGCCGCAAGGCCCCCACGCTGGTGGACCTGGCGGGCGTGGTGGTCGAAACCATGGGCGACGTCTATCCCGAGTTGCGCGCGAAGGCGAGCCACATCGCCTCCGTCACGCGGGCCGAAGAGGAGCGGTTCTTGGAGACCATCGAGGACGGTCTCGAGCGGCTGGACGAGATCATCACCGGTGCGAGCGGCAC
>CAZVKD010000152.1:0-7624 GCA_964627675.1 uncultured Gemmatimonadaceae bacterium | reverse complement strand
TACTGGTCCATGCGCTGGCGGTCCGCAGGGCCCAGTTCGCGCCGCAGCTCGGCCACCCGCCCGGTGATCCAGACGAGAATGCTCTTGTTGGTTCTGCGCAGCGCGGCGCGCTCTTCGGGCGTCCCGCCCGCGCCGAACAGCTGCTCGAACGCCACCCGCGGGTCCCGGATCACCGGCAGCGGCTCCGTGGGGGAGGCCCAGCTGATCGAGTCGGTGTACACGCAGGTATACCCGTAGGCGCAGCCGCCCGACTGATTGATGTTCTCGATGCAGAGCTGCATCGAAGGAATCGGCGTGTCCTGGCCGAAGCGCTGCGCGTACAGCTGGTCCATGGAGGTCCCGACGTAGACGTCCGAGCCTTCCGTCTGCTTGGGATGGGCCTGCGTCAGGAACACCGCGCTCGAGCGAAAATGATCGCCGCCGATCTCCGGCGCGGACATGGGTTCGGCCATGCGAACATCGGTGTTGCTGACGATCGTGAGATAGTCCCGGTAGGGGTCGAGCGGCTGTAGCGCGCTGGGGGAAAGATCGAAGTCCCGGCCCACGGCGGCCGGCGCCCACAGATTCCTGGTGGCGCCCCACTCGTTGCAGCCCGCGGCGCCATGGACCATTTCGATGCACACCAGGCGCGGGCGGTCAATGGCCGGCGCGAACGCGGCCCAGAGCCTCCTGGCCGGCACCATGGCGTCCAGGAGGGGGAGGCCGACGCTGACCCCCATGCCCTGAAGGAACGTGCGACGAGGAATGTGCTTACCCGTAATGAGGTCCATCTCGGTCTCCTGGTCCCGTGTCTTACGGCCGGTCCGTCCCGGCGCCCGCCGCCGCGCCGATGACCTGCTTCATCCGGAAGGCGTCGCTCTCGATTACGCCGAGGATGAACCGCGACATCCGATACCCGTTCGCTTCCGCCTGCCTGACGATCGCGCGCACCGCCGGCATGTCGTAGTACTCCACGCGCCTACCCAGCGCGTACGCCATCAGGTTCGCCGTGAAGTTGCGGAGCAACGGTGTGGGTCGGTTGAGCAACGCTTGCCGCAGGTCCGCCGGGCTCTGGACGTCCGTCCCGTCGTACATGCGCCCGCGCGTGTCCAGCGAGGCCCCATTCTCCTTGATCCGCCAGCGGCCGGTCACGTCGAAGTTGTCCAGTGCCAAACCGATCGGGTCCATGAACTGATGACACGAGTTGCACACCGGGTTCGCGCGGTGCAGCTCCATGCGCTCGCGCGTGGTGAGCACCCGACCCTCTTGCTCTCCCTTGGTCTGCTCCAAATCCGGCACTCCCGGCGGCGGGGGCGGCGGCGGCGTGCCGAGCAAGACTTCCATCACCCACTTGCCGCGCAGCACCGGCGAGGTTCGGTTGGCGTGCGACGTAAGCGTCAGCACGCTGCCGTGCCCCAGAATGCCTCGCCGCGTGTCGTCGGGGTACCGCACCAGCCGGAACTGCTCGCCGGTCACGCCCGGAATGCCGTAGTGCCGCGCCAGACGCTCGTTCAGGAAGGTGTAGTCGGCGGTGAACAGCTCCAACGCGCTGCGGTCCTCGCGCACCAGGTGGTTGAAAAACAGCTGGGATTCGCGCCGCATGGCGTCGGCCAGCTGCTGATGGAAATCGGGGTACTGCAGGCGATCGGGATGGACCTTGTCCAGATCCTGGAGCCGAAGCCATTGCGCGGCAAACCGCGGGCCCAACGCCTCGGCGCGCGGGTCGGCGAGCATGCGCCGGGCCTGCTCGCGCAGCGACGCAGGAGCCGAGAGCCGGCCAGCCGTCGCCAGCGCCAGCAGCGGCTCGTCCGGCGGCGCGCCCCACAGGAAGAACGACAGGCGCGAGGCAAGCTCAAGGTCGCCCAAGGGGTGGACGTCACCGGGCTTCGCCGACGGCCCCACCCGCTCCAGCCGGAACACGAAATCCGGGCTCGCCAAAATGGCCTGGAGCGCCATCCGCACCCCTTCTTCGAACCCCCGCGCGGCCGCTCCTTCACCGTAGAACGCCAGGAGTCCGGCCACTTCGTCGGACGTGACCGGCCGCCGGAACGCGCGACTCGCGAGACGAGTGATGATCTCTTTGGCGCACGGCCGCGCTTCAGCCGGCGTCGTGGGCCGGCACGTGAAGATGGCCCGACGACTCGGCGTCTCGGACACGCCGGTCGGGTTGTGCGGTCCCACGATCACCAGATCCTTGAGATGCGCCAGGGCCGTGATCCCATAGCCGTCCACTCCGATCTGCCGGTCCACCAGCGACCAATCGTGCGGCGAGAGCAGATCCTCCACCGGGCCCTCGAACGTTTTGAGAAACGCCGCCGTCACCCGCTGCGGCCCGGCGCGGACGAAGACGGGATCCGTCTCCATGTTCACGCCGTTGGGATCGGACACGTCCATCCAGCGGTCCACGTCAAGCTGGGCCACCGGCACGCCGTTGATCGAAACCTCGATCCGTTCGCCCCGGGCCACGGCGCCATAAAACCCGCCCGTGGTGGTGTGTTCGAAGGCGAGCTTGAAGACGTATTCGCCGTCGGCGGGGAAGTTGTGGACCACGGAGATCCCGCCCCGCGTTCCGAACGGCGCGCCCTCGACCTGCTCCCACTGGGAAACGTACCCGCTGTTGGTGTACGTCGCCGAACTCACCGGCGCGTCGGGATCGCCCACGGCAAGGCGGGCGATGTCGGCCGCGGCCTTGAGATATGCCTCCAGCAACGTGGGCGAGAGCAGCTGCACGTCCGCGATGTTGTCGAAATTGGCGCTCTTGGTGTCCAGCGGCAGATAATCCCCAGCGTTCACCTCCAACGCCAAGAGCTCCCGAATGGACCGCTCGTACTCCGCCCGATTCAGTCGCTGAAACGGCCGACTCCCCGGACTCGGCCGCGCCGCCCAGGCCGCGTCCAACCGCGACTCCAACTCCGCCGCCAGCAATGCCAGCGTGTCCCCACCCGGCCGGGGCAGCCCCGGCGGCGGCATCATCCCTGCCCGCAGCTTGCGAATCATCTTCTCCGCCGTCTCCGCCCGCTCGGGCGCCTTCGCCACGTCAAACGCCGCGAGACTCAAGTTCCCCGTCAGCAGCCGATCGTTGTGGCAGATCACGCAGACCCGCTGTACCACCGCCGTCAGCGCCTCGGCCGTGGCGTTGTCCTTCCGGGCTCGCATGTGGAGGTACGGACCACTAGCGCGGAGCCCGGCAGGTGAACCAAGGCTGGCGGCGCGGAACGGCGCAGCAGCCTGCTTCGACGGAGCGGGGTGACGGGATGCGGCGACGGGGAGTAGCGCGGTATCGCCCGCCCCCGGTTCGGGGGCCGTGGCGTGGCCGGTTGATCCAACCCAGACGAGGACCGTGCTCAGGATCGCGGCGCTGAATGCCCTCATACGCCTCCGAAACGCCCTGGAACCAATGCCTGGAACCGGATGCGCGCTTACCCGCGCCGGTCTGCCACGAGGGGGCGCGTTGATGGTCGAACCCTGGGCCATAATCTGCTACGCCGGGCCCGACCCTGCCAGCGGAGCGCCATCAGCTCACGGCTTTCGTCACGAGTGCCGCGACCCTCGCCTCCTCGGCGGCGGTCAACGCCCTCAGGGCGAAGGCGGTGGGCCATATCATCCCGTCGTCCAGGTGGGCTTCATCGGTGAAGCCCAGCGTGGCATACCGGCTCTTGAACTTCTGAGCGCTTTGGAAGAAACAAACCACCTTGCCGTCCTTGGCATACGCGGGCATCCCGTACCAGGTTTTTGGCGACAGGGCCGGCGCGCTCGCTTTGATGATCGCATGGAGCCTGCTGGCCATGGCGCGATCTGGTTCGGGCATTGCGGCGATCTTCGCCATCACGTCGTTTTCCCCGTCCGCCTTGCCCGCGCCCGGCCCGCGGCGCGCCTCCGCCTTCAACTCTTGAGCGCGCTCCTTCATCGCCGCCCGTTCCACGTCGGCGAATCCCCTGGACGTCTTGTCGGTCGCGGTCGTGCGCTTGGCGGACTTCCCGGTGCTCTTCTTGGGACTCATGGAAACATCCTCATGCTGGGCTGGAAAGCTCGCCGCAGACCCGCAAAACCCGTGTCAGCCCCCGCTACGTTCCATCATGGCCAGGGCCTACCGGGCCCACTGGCTGGGGTCTGGGATATGGCGCCATCGGCCCGGTTCACCCCCGGTCCCCCGCGCGCGTTCAGGGGCGTGCGGCCACGCGGCTCCTAGACGGCATCTGGAGTCACGAGCCTGGCCCGCGCCCCGAGGCGCGCGAGCAACGTCCCTATCAGCATGCCGACCACGTAGCCGTAGGGCAGCCCGACGGCACAGAGCCCAACCAGCGCGGCAATGGGCAGGTCGGACCGGGAATGAGTTGTATCTCGGATGAGCCAGATCAGGCCCAGGGCCTCGAAGAGCAGCAGAACCCCGAGGATCGGCAGGGGGAAGGCTCCCACGATGGCATCGAAGCCGGGGCCGAAGAAGAGTCCGAGCAGGACAAAGAACAGACCATAGATGATGACGGAGCCGCCGGTCCGCCCGCCGAACGCATAATGGCCCGCCATGCCCCCGGAACCATGGCAGGTCGGCACGCCCCCGAACCAGGGGTTGATCAGGTTCATTGCCGCGTAGGTGAGCCCGATCTTGCGAATGCTCAGGGTCCGGTCGGGGAAGAGGTCCACCACCAACTGCCGGGTGGCCAGGACCGAGTTGCCGAGCGACAAGGGGACTTGGGGCAGCGAAAGGAGCACGAATCCGGCGAAGATGTCCGACGGACGCGGCACGTGCGGCTGCGGGAGGTGAAACCCGAGGGCCCGGGACCAAACAGCACCGTCGAGCTTGAAGATCGCGGCGTAAACCGCGGCCAAGGCGAGAACGGGCAGGGCTGCGGGGAACCGCCGGTTGCCCAGCAGGAGGATGGCGATCACGAACGCTCCACCCGCCAAGGCATAGCCCACGGGACCATCCGCCTGCACGTAGTTGCCGAGCGCGATGGAGGCCAGTTGCAGTCCGAGACCGAACTGCACGCCGCGAACGACGCTCTTGGGAATAATGCGACCCAGCCATTCGAGGAGACCCGTAGTCGTCAGCACCAGCATCACGACCCCGATGGCGAGGCCCGCCCCGTAGAGCACGTCTGCGCCGGTCTGCTGGGCGATTACGATGGCTGCCATCGCCTTGAGGGGCTGGACCGGCATGGGCAAGCGGTAGGCCAGGCCGGTGAGGATCTGCATGACGCCGAACATCAGCAGGAGGCTCGCGCCGTCCAGCTTCGCCGCGAGTGCCACGCCGACCAGCAGCGGCACGTCGGTGCCGATGTCGCCGAACGCGCCGGCGAGCTCGTTCCGATCGAACCGCAGGGGTGGGCGTGTCGGGGTCGGCGCTGGTGTCATTCCCCGGTAGCTCGTGCAGATGCGGAAATGGACGGCAGGATCGGAGCAAGAGTACCATCAGGTGACCTTCTGCGGGAATACTGGCGCTGTCGCCAAGGCATCTTGAGCCGGTGCGAACGACCGCTCCTTACGAACGACGAGGTTCACGCCTGCGCCGTTCATCGGTGCCTGAAGGGACGGTCAGCCGGCAGCATTTGACGGCCGCGTACGAGCGGCCCCTGACCGCGGGGGGCACCGACGGGGTCGCCGCCGCGAGCGGCGGGAATCCAGCGCTGGGCGGCGCTGTGCCGTCGGTGATCCGCCGTCGGCGCCCCGCGACCGGCTCGCGGCGCCGGGAGGGTTAGGCAGCCGGCGGGGGGCCGCTTGGCGGCTTGCGAGTCGATAGCCCAAAGGGAACGTAGCTCGGACACCATGCCACGAAGCTCGTGACAATGAACGCGATCGCGACGATCCCGAGCACGATGGCGAGGGTGCCGCTGATCCTGCCCGTGAAGTACAGCACGGCGATGGCGAGGGCGACCAGAATCCGGATCACGCGATCGGTGGTGCCCATGTTCTTGGTCATCGAACGCCTCCTTGTGACTTGGACCGACTCACAACCTGCGAAGATACTGCACGACCAGAACGACCCCGGTGATCGCGGCGATGCAAAGGAGACAAGCCGCCACCAGCTTGGCCACTCTGGAAGCCACGGGCGGGGTCACAGCGGCCAGTCGCGGGGCAACCCATCACTCCAACGGGGCATCCGGCGCATCACCGACGCCGGCACCTTCCGGCTCAGACCCGCCTTTACGGCCGGCCCGACGACGTCCCCGCCAGGGCCGCATTGATCGCTTTCACCGTGACGTCCACCCGGTACTGCATCAGCTTCTTCCCCACCTCGATGGATCGCTCCTTGGGCGCGATGCTCACGCCGTTGATCGTGGCTTTGCCGGCCTTGACCCGCTGGTCGTAGCGAACCACCGCCGGGTCCACCGTCATCATCAGCGCCGTGATGTAGTAGTCGTCGTGAATGCCGTCGTTCGTGGGCTGTACGATCCCCAGCTCGCGCTCCATGTAGCCGCGCACGTCGTCGTAGTTGTAATACTGGGCGATGTGGTGCGCCACGGCCGCGCCCCAGCGCTCGTTCTGCCGCCGGGCGACGTTGGCCATGCCGGTCTGGTTGCCGCCGCTGTCGCCGATGTAGATGATGTGCCTGAAGCCGTGTGCCTTGAGGCTGGAGCCGATGTCGTCCAGCATCGCCTCGTAGGTCGCCTGGCGCAGGCTGATCGTGCCGGGGTAGCGCATGTGGCCCGACGGCGTGTCAATGTCCCCCTCCGGCACGAACTTGACGATGGGCGCGCACAACGCGTTGCCCAGCGCCCGGGCGATCGCCTCGCACGCCCCCTGGAGCACGTAGTTGTGCTTCCCCGTGGCTACATAGGGCCCGTTCTGCTCGATCCCGCCGGTCGGCACAATCGCAATCGTCTTGCCCGCCGCGATCGCGTCGCGCACTTCCATCCAGGTCAGCTCCTCGATCCAGACGGAATTGAGCGCGTCAATGGGGCGCGGCGCGCGCAACTCCTCCTGGAGCCGGCGCTCCGCCTCCGCCTGCTGGCGAGCCCGCTCCTCGGGGCTTGCGTTCTGACGAGCCTGCTGGGCCATCGCGGTGGGGATCAGGCCGAGCGTGGCGCAAACCAGTGTGGGCAGACCAACCGAGGCGTGCCGCATGGGAGGGATCCTCGCTCTCAGAATGTCAAACGCCGCCGCCGCTGTGAACTGCTGGCAAACTCAAGGATAAGATGTACGGCTGGTGGGCCCACCGCGCAACATGACCTGGGGCGGTACCGGGCGACGCCGGGCGATCACCGCCGGCGCTCGTGCCCGCAGCCGGTGATTCCCCCCGGGCGCGGGCGGAGGTTGTCCACGACGACTCCCGATTGCCCCTCGTCGCCCGCCATCGCCCCGATCAGTTCAGCGGCAGTCCGCTCGGCACGCGGGCGGGGATCAACCCGCTCAGGTCCCGGGCCCCGGGATCGGTGAGCGATCTCAGGAACGCCACCAGGTCCGCGCGCTCTCTCTCGCTGAGGCTGAGTCCCGCGCGCAGCTGGAAATCCAGCGTCGCCAGCAAATCGGCGATCACCGCCTCGTCGCCGTGGTACATGGCGCTGAGCTCCGGCGCGAGCTGCGTTACGTCGTATGTCCGCAGGGCCGTGCTCACGTCGTTGTAATGGCGCACCACCGCCTCGAGCGTCGGGTAGGCGCCGTTGTGAAAGTACGGAGCGGTCAGCTCGACGTTCCTGAGCGGCGGCGC
>CAZVKD010000151.1:3178-7658 GCA_964627675.1 uncultured Gemmatimonadaceae bacterium | reverse complement strand
GTGACCGGCCGTCGCGCGAGCAACAGGGCGCCGGCCGCGGCAGCCAGCGGAGGCAGGAAGACCGCCCGGTCGGCGGCAAGCAGCCACAGCGCCGCGAGCGTCAGGCCGGATCCGAACGCCGCGCCGACGAAGCTTGCTCCATAGATCGCGCCCGGTCGCGTTGCGCGGACCCGAATGGCCAACAGGATGGCGAATGAAACGGCCACGAACGGAGCGGCCAGCGACAGGTACACTCCGGCCACAGGCCACCACTGTCCCGGGTCCCAGACGATGCGAGCGGCGTCCAGCGGGATGGACCGGGCCAGGAGCGGCGAGACGGCCAGGAGCAAAGCCGATGCCGCGGCGGACCCCACCAGCCAGCTGCTGCTCCGCTCCGCCGTGGGACGGGCGACCGCCAGCGCCGTGCCGCTCGCCCCGAACCCCAGCATGGCGACGCTGATCGCCATCGCCCCGAAGTGGTGGAACTGCTCGATCGCGACCAGACGGATAATCAGGATTTCGTACGAGAGGCTCGCCCCGGACAGCAGCGCCACGGCGAGAGCGAGGCGTCCCGTCACGGCGCTACCGCAACTCGCTCACGAGCGGAACGAAGCGGACGGGCAGCAGCGTTTCCGTTCGGATCTTGCCGTCTGGCGCCTTCTCCACGAGGACGAGATTCTGCACGCCATAGATGCTCCCCACCGGTATCACCAATCGGCCGCCGGGGCGCAGCTGGTCCACCAGCGCGGGTGGGATGTAACCCGCCGCGGCCGTGACGATCACGGCATCGAACGGGGCGGCCTCGGGCCATCCGAAATGGCCGTCAGCGTGTCGAACGCTCACGCCTGCGTACCCCAGGCGCCGGAGCCGCTCGGCCGCCTGATCGGCGAGCGCCCGGATGATCTCGACGGTGTACACCCGGACCCCGGCCTCGGCCAGCACAGCCGCCTGATAGCCGGAGCCGGTCCCCACTTCCAACACCGTCATGCCGCGGCGGGGCCGCAGCCGCTCGGTCATGTACGCGACGATATAGGGTTGGGAGATCGTCTGCCCGTAGCCGATGGGCAAGGGATGGTCGCCGTAGGCGCGGGAGGCCAGCGTGGCTGGCACGAACTCGTGGCGGGGAACCACGCGCATGGCGCGAAGCGTCGCGGTATCCGTCACCCCCGTGGCGACGATCTGGTCTCGCACCATCGCCAGGCGTTCCGCCGTACGATCGGTCCCCTGCGGCGCGGGCGCGACGCCGAGTGCGACGAACGGTGGGGCCAGAACCCTGAGGCGAGCACACCAGCGTTTCACGGTGCTCCCGAGTTTCCGTTACTATTGAGCAAGTTCCCGCGCCGTTCCAAACGCCGTCAAGGGAGTTCCTGCATGCGTCTGCTGCTGCTCGCCGCGGTGCTGCTCTGGTCCGCGGTTCCGCTCGCCGCCCAGGCCCCATCGCTCACCGTCGAACGCTTGTTCGGGTCTCGCGATTGGGCGAGCGACCTGGAGTCCATCAAGTGGGATCGGTCCACGCCGACCTACACGGTGATCGAAAACGGGACGGGCGACCTCTATCGCGTGGACGCCGCCTCGGGGCGGCGAGAGCTGCTCTTGCGGGCGGCCGATCTCGTGCCCCCCGGAGCCAGTGCGCCCATTGACCTGGAGGACTACGCCTTCTCTCCGGATGGCTCCAAGCTGCTGATCTACACCAACTCGGCGCGGGTGTGGCGGCTCAATACGAAGGGTATCTACTATCTGTGGGACTTCGCCTCCCGGCGGCTCACCCCCCTGAGTCGCGCGCCGGGGTACCAGCAGTTCGCGAAGTTCTCGCCTGACGGCCGTCTGGTGGGATTCGTGCGGGACAACAACCTGTTCGTGACGGATGTCGCATCTGGTGCCGAACGGCAACTCACCCACGACGGGGGCGCCGATATCATCAATGGCACGACCGACTGGGTGTACGAGGAAGAGCTGGACCTGCGAGACGCCTTCCGCTTCAGCCCCGACAGCCGGCGAATCGCGTTCTGGCGCTTCGATCAATCGGCGATTCCGCCGTTCTATATGGTGGACGAGCTGCCGCTGTATCCCGAGCTGGTGCCGGTGCGCTATCCCAAGGCGGGCACCGCCAACTCGAGCGTGCGCCTCGGGGTGGTCGAGATCGCCACGGGGAGCACGCGTTGGATCGAGTACGCCCCGGCCGGCACGGACGCGTACCTGGCCCGCATGGACTTCGCGGAGTCGCCGGACTCCGTCTGGTTTATTCGGTTGCCTCGACTTCAGAACCGCCTGGACCTGGTGATCGCCGACGTGCACTCCGGCCGATCGCGGGTCGTGATGACGGACGTGGATTCCGCCTGGGTTGACGTGCACGAGCCGCTGTGGTTCGACGGGGGGCGCCAGTTTCTGTACCTGAGCGAGCGGGAGGGATACGCGCAGCTGTATCTGTACCGGCGGGATGGTACGCTGGTCCGCATGCTCACGGCGGGGCCGTGGGACGTCCTCGAGGTGTACGGCGTGGACCAGCGGCGGGGGGTGGTGCACTTCGCCGCCGCCGCGGACGGCCCGCTGGTCAGACCGCTCTACCGGATCGGGCTCGACGGCCGCGGCTTCCGGCGGGTCTCCGACGCGCTCGGCAGCCACGACGTCGAGTTCGACCCGACCATGGCGTACTACGTGGACCGGCACTCGCGCGCCGGCGTGCCCCCGACGCAGAAGCTGCACACCGCCGACGGCGCCGCGATCAGGACGATCGCCGAGAACACGGCCCTGCGCGAGCGAGTGGCCGCGCTTGCCGCGCCACCGCCGGAGTTCCTCGAGATCGCGACGTCGCCTGGCGTGGAGCTCAACGCGTATCTCCTCAAGCCGGCCGGCTTCGACCCAACGCGACGATACCCCCTTCTGATGTATGTCTACGGCGGCCCGGGCTCCCAGACCGTCACCGATAGCTGGGGCGGCAGCTTGTATCTCTGGCACCTGTTGCTGACGCGCGAGGGCTATCTGGTCGCCAGCGTGGACAATCGCGGCACGGGCGCCCGCGGTGCCCGATTCAAGAAGGTGACGTATCTCAATCTCGGGACCTACGAGACCGCCGACCAAATCGCCGCGGCCAGGCACTTCGGGTCGCTGCCCTTTGTGGACGCCACCCGGATCGGCATCTGGGGGGGGAGCTACGGTGGCTACATGACGTTGATGTCCCTATTCAAGGGCGCCGACGTGTTCAAAGCCGGCATTGCGCGCGCGCCGGTCACCGATTGGCGCCTGTATGACACCATTTATACCGAGCGGTACATGCGGACGCCCGACGACAATGCCGAGGGCTACCGCCGGGGCGCGCCACAAACGTATGTGCAAGATCTCCGCGGGAACCTGTTGATCGTGCACGGCACCGGCGATGACAACGTCCACCTGCAAAACACCACGCAGCTGATCCACCTGCTCGAGGAGGCCGACAGGCAGTTCGACATGCGGCTGTACCCCAACAAGACGCACGCCATCTCCGGCGCGAGCGCGCAGGTGAACCTGTACGGACTGTACCTGCGGTGGCTGAAGGAGAACCTGTAAGGCGGGCGCCTTTGCCGTCAGTCCGCGACCAATTCCTTGAACGGCGCCCGCAGTTCTTCCAGCGCCTCGTCCAGGTCAGCCGGGTCGTTGCCGTAACCGATTCGCAGGTAGCCGGGCATGTTGAAGTGCTCGCCCGGCACCAGCAAGATGCTGTACCGCTGCCGGATGTGTTCTACCAGCTCGAGTCCAGACATCGGGTGCTTGTAGCGCGCAAAGCAGATCGCGCCCGCGTCGGGCGGGGTCCACTCGAACAACCCGTCGAATCCGCGCAGCCAGCTTTCCAGCGTGGGGAGGTTGTTCCGCAAGATGGCCCGGGTCCGCTCGAGAATACGCTCGCGAACGCCGAGCGCCTGGATCGCGAGGTAATCACTCAGTGGGCTTGGGCTGATGACCGTGTAGTCGTGACGCCGCCAGAGCGATTCGATCACGTCGTGCGGCCCCACGATCCACCCAATGCGTAATCCCGGGAGTCCGTAGGCCTTCGAGAGCCCGTTGACCGCGAGCAGCCGGTCGTAGGCGCCCCACAGCGACGGCGTCGTGCTGCCGCTCAGCTCGGCCCCCTGGTACACCTCGTCGGCCAGCAACCAGGCGCCCGCGGCCGCCGTGTGACGCAGGATGGCCTCGCGCGCCGCCACCGACAGCACGTGACCGGACGGATTGTTGGGGTTGGTGACGATCACCAGCTTGGTCCCCGGTGGGATGGCGTGCCGGATCACGTCGAGGTCTGGTTCCCAGCCACGTTTCGCCTCGAGCGGGATCGGGGTGACGTGGGCCCCGGTGTTCTCGGCCAGGCCCCACGTCTGCATGTAGGTCGGCGCGAGGATCGCCACCCGGTCTCCGGGTTGGAGTAGCGCCCAGCACGCCACGAAGTTCGCCTCGGCGCTCCCCACCGTCACGAGCACTTGCTCGGGCGAAGCGCCCGGATACAGCGAGGCAATGGCGGACCGCAGTTCATCGC
>CAZVKD010000151.1:0-3168 GCA_964627675.1 uncultured Gemmatimonadaceae bacterium | reverse complement strand
GACCGAAAGCGTTGCCGTTCCCCTGGCCGAGCGCGAGCCCATTGCCGTTGCCGTTGCCGTTGCCGTTTCCGCTGGCGCTGCCATTGCCGTTGGCGCTGCTGCTGGCCGCGCCGTTGCCGCTGCCATTGCCCTGGTTGTAGCCCAGACGGATTGCGGGCAGGTGATCCAGGCTGCCACCGGACATCCGCAGCAGCTCGCCCACCGTCAGTGGATGCACCCCGCTCTCTGACAGGTTATGCCGAACACGATGTTCCCAGAGGCTTTGCCAGCGCTCGAGCTCGAAGGGGATGAAGTGCATGCCGAAGAGTATGGCCAGGGACGCAGGAATCAGCAAATGGCGATCAGCCCTCGGCCATTAACCATGAGCCGTCAGTCGTGGGCGCCTCGCCGATTCCCGGCGGCCGTGAACCGAATCACTCAGGGCCGGCGGCCCGGTGCTGCGTGCCATTCGCCGGGGGGTCTCAATCTCCCGGAACCCGCGACCAGATCGCGATCACCCCGCACATCGCCGTCCCATGGTTGAATTCCGGCGGGACGCTGGCCGAGCCACGGTAGATCTCCACGCCCTCCACCTGATCCGGGGTGACGTCGTCTATGTCGCCCAGGAACGGCAGGCCGTCCAGGAAGTACTGGATGGGGCAACCGCCCATGATGCGCCGGGCCTCCTGGAACGTTTGTGCCCGGCAGATGCCGCCGGTGCAACTGATCCGAAGGCCGGGCACCTGGCGCAACATGTCGGTCATGACGTGCGGCTGGCGTTTGTCAATATCGGCGCGCGTAATGAAGTGACCCTGACCGCCGCTCTTGCGCTGGAAGAATCCGGTCATCTTGGCGGCCGGGACGTCGCGCCCTTCCACCAGGAGTTCGGGGAGCGTTACCGGACTCGTCTCCAGCCGAACGGAGAGTTCCACCGTGCGGCCGGGCTCGAACAAGAGCGGGAACGCCAGGGGTGCGCGGTCGCTGTGCTTCACCTCCACGACGTGACGGCCGGGTGGCAGTCCCCCGATCCGAAACGCGCCATCCACGTTGGACAGCGTCCAGAATTTCGTACCGGTGACGATGACTTGAACGCCGAAGAGCGGCTCGCCGGTTCCCGCGGCGGTCACGGTACCGGCGAGAGTAGCGGTTCCTTGCTGGGCGAGGCCGGACTCGGTCAAGCACGCCAGGCCCGCAACGACCGTCCAATACCGTACAACGACGAGTGCGCGCATGTGACGGACACCTGTCCGGGGTCGGCGACCTCGGATCTACCTAATCCTAATCGCTGCTGCCCGGCGCCGCCAGAAAGGGGTTCCACTCACCGCCGCCGATCAGACGGGCTCGGGGGCCTGGGGGATGGCGCAATACGTATGCCCAGCATGCCAGGCGACGCTGGCCTATCCGGGCGATACATCGCTCGCGGCGAAAGGCAGCCCCCTCATAACGATCGAGCCAGCGAAGCAGAACTTCGGCCCGGGGTGGCCGTGGAAGTTCGATAACCGTGCCCCTGACGCGTCGCCGGCCCGTAGCGTCCCGGACCAGCCCGGGGTAGCGGCCAAGGTCGTAGAGAGTGCCCCGGACCGTGGCGGCGCCAATGGCACGCGCATCTCGCAAGCGCCGTAGAACGGCGGCTGGGGCGAACGGTGGTTGCAGCGTGCCATAGGCGAACAGGTGTCGGGGGCGGGACGGGGTCAACGCCGGATCCTCCAAACGCGTATAACACTAGGACTTCGGGTCGGGCCTGTGTAGATTGACGGCCCCGTCGGTATCGGCCTCCTGAGGAGAGATCGAAGCTTCGTGCCGGGCGATCGCCGCGGTTCGCCGCGTCTCGGTGTATATCGGATCGGTCTTTGGCTCGTCGTGGCAACCGGCCTCGTGCCCCGAGCGGCGCTGGGCCAGTCGGAGGCTCGCGTCGCGCGCCTCAACGGGCCGGAGCCGGTGGTTGACGGCAGGCTGGAGGAGGCCGCCTGGCAAACCGCTCCTCCACTGACCGACCTCCGTCAGCGCGAGCCCAACGAGGGCGCCGCGGTGTCGGAGTCCACGGTCGTGCGATTCCTCTACAGCGATCGCGATCTCTTCGTTGCGTTCCGGGGTTACGACTCGGAGCCGCAGCGAATCGTTGGCCGGCTGGTCCGCCGGGACCAGCGCATCATGTCCGACTATTTCAACCTCTTCATTGATTCATTCCGGGACGGGCGCACCGCGTTCGAGTTCGCGGTCAACCCTGCCGGGGCGCGGCGAGACGTGTTCATCTACAACGACGGAGGCGGCCGCGACGAGTCGTGGGACCCGGTCTACGACTGGGCCACGAACATTGATTCGTTGGGCTGGACTGCGGAACTGCGGATCCCGTTCACCCAGCTTCGTTTTCAGCCGCGGGACTCGGTGGTCTTCGGATTGCGCGTGCGGCGCGCCATCTTGCGGCGGCGGGAGGAAGCGAGCTGGCCGTTCTTCCCCCGCGATATGTCCGGGGAAGTGTCGTACTACGGGCGTCTGGTGGGGTTGGTGGGGCTCCCCAAGCCCCGGCGCGTGGAACTGCTGCCGTACACCTCCGGCAGTGCCGCCTTTCAGCCCAGCGAGGCCGGTAACCCCTTCGCCACCGGGCGACGCACGTCGCTGCGCGGTGGGACGGATCTGAAGATCGGTTTGACGTCGAGCCTCACGCTCGACCTCACGGCGAACCCAGACTTCGGACAGGTGGAGGCGGATCCCGCCGTGGTGAATCTCACCGCGTTCGAGTCGTTCTTTCCGGAGAAACGTCCATTCTTCGTCGAGGGGACGAACCTCTTTCGGTTCGGGCTGTCAGCAACTGGGCCGGTTCGTGGCATGGAAGGCGGCGGAGGCGGCGGCGGTGATGGTGGGTTCGGGGGGGTCGGCGACGGTCTGGTGTACACCCGGCGCGTGGGCCGCAGCCCGCAGATCCGTCCGGACGCGAACGGAGGGTACGCCGATCAACTCAATCAGACCACGATCCTCGGCGCTGGCAAGCTGACCGGGCAGTTCGCCGGCGGGTGGGCCGTTGGGCTGATGCAGGCCGTCACCGCAAAGGAGATGGTACGGATCGAGGATTCCGCCGGCGTTCGGGGTGCCGCACCGGTCGAACCCCTCACCGGCTACACCGTGGCGCGCGCGCTGCGAAACACCAAGGGTGGCCGTTTCACCTACGGGGTCATTGGCACCAGCGTCATG
>CAZVKD010000150.1:0-7665 GCA_964627675.1 uncultured Gemmatimonadaceae bacterium | reverse complement strand
GCCCTCCGGCGGCGGCTCGCCGGGTTGCCCGCGTCCCAGGCGCTCGAGACGCTGCTCGCTCTGGTGCGGCGGTCCAAAACCAACCCGGAACTCCTGGCCGGCCTCACGTAGCTTCCCCGTTCGACAAGCGTGGGAGCCGAGATTGGCTGGAGACCTCCGCGCCAGTCGCAATTCTCCATTGCGATGGCAATATTGCAGCGCGTGATGATCCCACCCAGTCTCCGGCGATTTCTCCGCTACCTCGAACCCCATCGCGCCCTGGTGGCACTGGCCGTGGCCGCCGGCGTGGTTCGCTATCTCATCCCGCTGGCGCTTCCCTGGGCCCTGAAGGTGGTGGTAGATGACTTCCTGACGCCGGCCGCTGCCCCGCGGCCGAGGGTCCAGCTCGACCTCCTCATGGCCGGACTGATCGCCCTGTACCTGGCCTACGGCATCATCAGCTATTGGCGGTCGAGCCTGGCCGGCATCGCCGGGCATCGGCTGATCTTCGACCTGCGCCGCGATCTGTACCGACATGTTCAGCGGATGAGCCTGTCGTTCTTCGAACGGCAGCGGATCGGCGCCATCGTGGCGCGTCTGACCCACGACATCGCGTCGGCGCAGAACTTCGTCGGCGCGGCGTTCGTGAACACCGCCATGGACCTGGCGGCCATCGGGGCCATCGTCATGCTGCTGGCTGTCTGGCACTGGAAGCTCGCCATCGTCTCATTGGCCGTGATTCCGTTCCACGCGGTGGTGAGCCACGGACTCCAGCGCCGCATCCGGCAGAAAAGCCGCGAAATCCACGACCAGCTCCAGGAGATCTCGGGCGAGCTGCACGAGCAGTTCGGCGCGACCTCCACCATTCAGTCGTTCACCCAGGAGGCCACCGCCGCCCGCGCCTTCGACGCGCGCAGCCGGGCGTTCCTCGCGAGCGTGCTGGCCAACGTGCGGCTCCAGTCCGCGGCGCTCGGGGTGACGGGCACGCTCACTGCGATCGGCCCGATCCTCGCAATCTGGTTCGGAGCGGGAGAGGTGATGGCGGGCCGGCTCACCGTCGGCACGCTCATGGCCTTCTATTCGTACCTCGGCATGCTGTACGCGCCGGTGCAGCGCCTCACCGAGCTGAACCTGATTCTGTCCAACAGCCTGGCGGCCATGGACCGCATCTTCGAGGTGTTCGACAGCGTACCGGAGGTGCGGGAGCGGCCGGGTGCCAAGACCGTCGCGCGCTCGCGGGGGGAGATCGCCTTCGAAGACGTGTCGTTCCGATATGGCGACGGACCGCTCGTGCTCGATCGCGTGTCGCTGCACGCACCGCCCGGGCGGACGGTCGCCCTGGTGGGGCCGAGCGGAGCAGGGAAGTCCACGCTGGTGAAGCTGCTCCCGCGGTTTTACGACGTGACCGACGGGCGCATCACGCTCGATGGCCGGGACATCCGGGACCTCAGCCTGGCGTCGCTGCGACGGCAGGTCGCCATCGTGGCGCAGGAGCCGATCCTGTTGTCGGGGACCATCGCGGACAACTTGCGCTTCGGCCGGCCGGACGCTTCGCCGGCGGAGATGGAAGCGGCGGCGCGGCTCGCGTTCGCCCACGAGTTCATCGAGCGCCTCCCGGGCGGCTACCAGGCGCAGATCGGCGAGCGAGGGGTCAAGCTGTCCGGGGGACAGAAGCAGCGGATCGCCATCGCCCGGGCGTTCCTCAAGGACGCGCCGGCGCTCATTCTGGATGAGCCTACCTCGGCGCTCGATCCCGAATCGGAGGCGCTGATCAAGGCGGCCCTGACCAAGCTCGTGGCCGGCCGGACGGCCCTGATCATCGCGCACCGCCTCTCCACGGTGGAGCACGCCGACGAAGTGGTCGTGCTCGATCGGGGCCGCGTGGTGGAACGGGGATCGCACCAGCAGCTGCTGGCCCGGCCGGAGGGATTGTACCGCCGGTACGCCGTGCGGCAGTTCGCACGCGATCCGTTGTAGGCCGTCAGGAGCCGGTGCACCGCACGGTCGTCGGCACGGTGCGCTGGCAGGCGATGGATTGATCCATCCCGAACGCCATCACGCCGCAGGCGGCGGTTTGCGCCGCGTCCTTCGCTTCCTGGTCGGTCGCCCCGGCGCCCCGCCGGCACTCCGTGCGGCCGTTGAACTCGACGCACAGCTCGCAGGTCCGCTCCACGCGGGCCATGCTGCCCACAACGACATATGCCAGGAACCCGACGATGCCGGCGGCCAGCAGCCACCTGGTGGTTCGATTCAGAGCCATCGTGGGAACATCCCTCGGCATGGGGGTGCCGACATTTACCCGTGTAAGGCGGCCTGCCGCAAGGTGGGACAGGCGCCCTGTTGGCCCGGCCGGGCCGCGTCATTATCGTGCTCATCATGCCCACGGCTCCTGCTCGGGTGATTCGCGTCTCTCGCCGGTGCATCGCGCGGGTTCTCGGCGCGGCGTGGCCCGCGATGGCCCTGGGCCAATCACCGGTGCCCGGCGAGGTGGCGCGGCGCGCGCCCGATGCGCGGCCCGCGGGGGACGTTTCTTGGCATCCCGCGCGACCGGTCCAGGGCTCGTTGATTCGCGTGCGGGTGACGTGGCCCGAAGCGGCGCACCTGTCCGGCCGGCTTGCGGGCGAGACGCTGCATTTCGAGCGGGATTCGGCGGGGGCATTCCATGCGCTGGCCGCGGTACCCCTCGATGCGCGCGACACCGTGGCCGGGGCGGCGTGGGCCGTTGGGGCCGGGGACACGCTGCCGGTGCGGTTGCCCGTGGCCCTGAGGGCGAGCGCCTCCGAGCGCCTGCGCTTGGCGGCCGAATACGTGGAGCCACCCGACAGCGCCCTGGCCGATCGAATCGCCGCCGAGCGGGCCCAGATTCGCCAGGTCTTCGCGCGGGCCCATGAGGGACCGCGGCTTTGGTCGTTGTGGTTCTCTCCGCCCCGGCGTTCGCGTATCACGAGCACCTACGGCACGCGGCGCGTGTTGAACGGGGCAACGCGGAGCCGGCACATGGGCCTCGACTACGACGGGGCCACCGGCGACCCCGTCCGCGCCACGAACCGCGGCGTCGTGGCGCTCGTGGGAGACTTCTTCTATAACGGCAAATGCGTCTACATCGCGCACGGGGCGGGCCTGATCACGGCCTACCTTCATATGAGCGCGGTTCGCGTGGCCGCGGGAGACACGGTCGAGCGGGGACAGGTGATCGGCGCAGTCGGAGCCACGGGCCGCGTCACCGGGCCCCATCTCCACTGGTCGGCGCACTACGGGGAAATCACGGTTGACCCGGCGAGCCTGCTCAACCTGCGCCCGCTGCCAACGGTCCCGGGCGTCCGCGGGGCCGCGGCGTCTCCGACGGAGGGGAACAGGGGGCCGTAAACGGCGCACCGGCCCGTGAGGCCCTTGCCGCCACCGGAACGGGGCGGCAAACTAGCCCCACTCGATTGCCCGCCGGACCAGGATCCCCTCCCCGGCACCTCAGGGTCCGCCACCGGCCGAACGGAACACCTTCACCGGCGTTGCCGCCACGGCTTACCGGACACTCGCGGTCATCGAGGCGGCGCTGGGCGACAAGAACACGCCGCACGGCCACCTGGCCCGCGCAGCCGAACTGGGCGGCGGCGATACGCCCGCGCAACACGCGTTCGCCGCGGTGACGCATGCGCTCCTGGGGCACCTGGATCCGGCGAGAACAGCGGCGGCGAAGTACGCCGGGGGGGCCGGCGCGCCCAACGCCGCGCCGGCGCTGGTGCGCAACGTTCACTCGGTGAATGGGATCGTGGCGGCGGCCGAAGGAAACACGGCCCGGGCGCTGGAGGAGTCCCGCGAGGCGGCGCAGGCCGGGGCCCTCGCCAAGGCGCTCGCGGCCGAGGGACTCAAGAAGGGCGGCAAGGGCGCCGAGGCCCAGGCGCTGGCCAGGGAAGTCCAGGACTACTACCAGGTGGACCTGTTCACCATTATCGCCAAGCAGCGGGTCAAGAAGATCTCATAGCCTCGTCTTGCCGGGGGAGGCGTTTTCGGTCGTGGAGCGTTCTCCCCCGGTCCACCGGGCTACGGGATCACGATCGCACCCACCATCCCCTGGAAATCGTCCTTCACGGCGGTCGTTCCCGCGGGCACCCCCCACGGACCGCCGTTCACCCGAACGTTGAGTCGGTGTCGGCCCGGGGCGATGCGCAACGTGACGCTCCAGGTGTCTGGCCCCGCGGGCCGCAAGGCCACGGCGGACCAATCGGTGAAGTCCCCCATCAGCTCCACGCTGGATGCTCCGGCCGCGTGCACCGCGAGCGTGCACCATTGGCCGCGGCCGCGACGGGTTTCCACCAGCGTCGCAGCAACGGCCGAGCCGTCTCCCGGTGCCGCGGTGGCGGGCGGGAGCGCCGCTCGCGGCATTGGCCTGGGGCGGAGCCGGGTGCTGATGCGGAGGGCGGCCGTGACGAAGCGACCGCCGATGTTCCCGCGCGCGGCGTCGGTGGGGTAACGGCCGCCGGCGAGAACCAACCCGGTGGTGGCGAGGATCGGCACCGTGAGGGCGGCTTCGACGTACGGCCCGGCGTCCGTGCCGGCCTCGCCGGCCCGAGCGCTCACGGAGGCCTCCGCCTCGAGCCCGCTCTGGTGCGTGTGGCGAAACGTGGCGCCGAGGTCCGCGTAGTCGGTGCCGCCCACGATGGTGCCGATCGCGGTCAGGGTGACCGACAGCGCGGGTCGAGCGAATCGCACGGCCCCGCTCATGCGTTGAACGGGGCGGGCCTCGCCGTCTTTGTCCACGGCGCCGAGCGCGAGGGCGAGCCAGCCCGCGCGCCCCCCCCTGCCCGCGAACTGGAGGCGCGCGTTGGCCACCACGTGCGAGAATCGAGCGACCTCCTCGTAGCGGCTGGCGCCGGCCTCGGCGCCCAGCTCCGCCACGGCACCGCGTGATGACGCGAGGACGACCGAACCCGCCGCCAGGCCCTGCAGGCTGCTGTTGCCGCTTTCGAAGCGAAGCCACGTGACGCGGGCCCCGAACGCCGCGCGCTCGCCGACCACTCGCAGCGCCGGCGTGAGCGAGAACGCCGCTGAGGGAAGGAACCCGTCGTATTCGACGTGTGAGGCGCCGGCGTCGAGGCTCGCCAGCGCCTGCGCGGCGGCGGGCGTCGCGCGCGCGGCCCCGAGCGGGGCTAGCGCGATGGCGAGCGCCAGCCTCGTGGCCGCCATGCGAGGCGAGCTAGGGCTTCCTGCGGGTTGGCGTCGTCGGGCCGCGGCCGCCTGCCGCTTCCAGACCGGTAGGTGCGGCGTCGCCCAGGAGCTGAGTGGCCGCCGCGAGCGGGGCGGCGCCGAGGGCGACGCTGCGCTCCACGTCCCGCTGGAGCGCGAGCAGATCGCTATCGGCCACGGAACGGGCCAGCGCGATCACCAGGCTCGCCGCGCTGTCGGCGGGGACGCCCAGCAGCGTGAGGTCGGCGGTAACGCCGAGCGGAACGGCGAGATGGCGGAGGCCAAGCGCATCCCGGAGCCGGACCAGCACGTCAGCCGGGGCGCCTGCCCGCAGCGCGTCAACCGCCGCTTCGAGTTCCGCCTGCCCGGCCGTGCGGCCCAGCACGTCGCGGGCCCGACTCATGTCGGCGGCGAGTCGCCGCACCGCCTGAACGATCAGTGACGCCGGGGCGTTCTTGCTCGCGCCCTCGAGCGCGCGATCCACCAGCGGTTCCGCCGGGAGACCGATGGCGCGGGCGGAGTCAATCACGGGCGACACGGCCGCGCGCGCCTCGGCGGGCAGCCGATCCAGGCGCGCGTCCTGGGCCCGCGCCGCCGTCCCGGCGACCAGCGTGAAGACGACGATCTGCGCAGCCAATCGGATGAGGCTATTCATCAGGTCCCCACGGTAAGGACGGAGTTCGGGGTGCCGAAATCATCGTCCGGCGCGCGGGGAGCCGCCGGGTCGGGGATCCAGCGGGTGCCATCCACCACGAAGGCGTACCGATAGCGTCCCGGGGCCAGGGGCACGGTGACCACCCATGAGCCGGACGCTCCGCTTGCGCGGAGCGGCGTGGCGGCCGCGTCCCAATCGTTGAAATCTCCCACCAGCGCGACGGAGCGTGCCTCTGGCGCGTGCAGGACGAACGGGACGACGCTCGCGGGAGCGACGGGGCCCGGCTCGGCGCCTGGCCTGGCAAGCTGGAGCGTGGCGCCCACAATCAGTCCGGCGAACCCGGCGGCGATGGTGAGCGCGCCAAGCGGGGTCACGCTGACGGTGTGACGGCGGAGCATCCAGGGCCGCCGCCGCGGCGGACCAGCCCGCACGGCCGCCATCACGCGGGCGTCCAGCGCCGGATCCAGCCTCACCGGGCGCCGCAGCTCCGCGGCGACGCGCTCGATCAGCTCGTCGTCCGGCTCAGGCACGCTCCACCTCCGCCAGCATGGCCCGCATCGCTTCACATGCCCGCTTGACTCGCATTTTCAACGCCGATTCCCCAGCGCCGGTGATGTCCATCATCTCCTCGTAGCTCAGCTCCTCGACGTACTTCAAGAGGAACGCCTCGCGCTGCTCTGGAGTCAACCGGTCCAGCGCCCACCGGATCGCCTCACGCCACGCCCGCCGCTCCGCCGGGTGCTCCACGTCGGCCTGGGCCACGATCGCGTCGTTGCGCACCACCACTCGCTCGCGTTTGGCGCGTTGGGCGCCGATCGTGCGGCAGCGGTTGACCAGGATGCGATACACCCATGCGCCGAACCGTTCGGGGTCCGCGCATGTCCGGAGGCTGCGATACGCCCGGACGAAGGTCTCCTGGAGCGCGTCCTCTGCGTCGGCCCGGTCGCCCAGGAGATGCACCGCATAGCGCCCCAGCCGGTCGCGGTAGCGGGCGACGAGATCGGCGTAAGCGTCCACCTCGCCGGCCAGTACCCGGCGGACCAGCGCGCCGTCGCTCAGCGTCTCCCCATCTCTATGACCCACCGGTGGCGTGCTCCGTCACGTTGCTGGGTGATACCCACGGGGCGGTGGGTTCGCCAGGGGGCCTTCAGTTCTACGGAGCGGGGATCGTTGGCGGCAGTGACGCGGCGCGCGACCAGGGGGTCTTCCTGCGTAGAGGTACCCCGCGCGCAACGATCATTGAAGGGGGCAGCATGAGCCGCCACGTCGTTCTTCCCCTTGGGCTTGCCATCGGCGTCGCCGCAGGCCTCGAGGCGCAGATCGTCTCCATCAAGACCGTGCCCGTCACCCAGGGGGATGCGTTCGCGATTTTCCCGTCGCATACGCTCGGCATGGGGGGCGTCTCGATCGCCGTGGTGGACACGCTGTTCGACCTGGCGACGAACCCGGCGACCGGCGCGAGACTCTCCGGGGGTCGGTTCTTCAGCGCGCCCAGTTTCTACAACGTCTCGTTCGACGCAGGCGGCGGCGGCGCGTTGCCCGCGGGCGCGTTCGCCCGGGCGGGGTCGTGGTACGGCGCGGTGTCGCTCGCCGTTCAAATGGTGGGTCCCGCAAGGCAGGGCACGCCCGTCTTTGCCGTTCCCGCAACGACAGACCGGTTGACCACCACGCCCATCGTTGCGTTCGAGCCCAACCGCGCCCAGGGCAACGCGTTCGCGTTCGTCATGATGGGCAAGGATCTGTCGAGCGGGCTCTCGCTGGGCGCGAGCGCGTCTTGGGCGAGCCTCAACGCCCTCGACGGCGTGGACCTCTTCTACGCCGGCAGCCAGCGCGTCAGGCAGTTCGGTCAC
>CAZVKD010000149.1:0-7697 GCA_964627675.1 uncultured Gemmatimonadaceae bacterium | reverse complement strand
GCCCGGCACGTTCGAGTCGAACTGGCCCAGGTTCTTCACCGGCGTCGCCACGAGCGCCCAGCGCGGCACCAGCACGATCGTTTCGTCGTACGCCTCGTAGGAGTGCATGTTGATGTACACCTGATGGCCGTCCCGCCACGCCCGGTCCACCAGCTGCGTGATGATCCTGCCCGAGCCCCACTCGCGCGGGCCCTTGGGATGCAGGTGATCCATCATCGCGGGAATCCCGGCGAGCCGCGCGATGTTGATCGTCTCCATCACGGCGTCAATGTTGGTGATGGGCTTGGAGTCGTAGCTCGGCAGCTGCCACTTGGGATGCTGTCCCTGACTCCTGAGGTGGGCCTGATAGTGCCCGCCATACGGCGCCACGGCCTTCGCCAGCTCGAGCACCTCTTCCTCGGTGCTGTAGCGCATCGGCACGTATTCCAGCCCGGTGCTCAATCCGAACGCGCCATCCTCCATGCCCTGCCGGACCAGCTCCTTCATGCGCGCGATCTCGGGAGCCGTCGCCGGACGCTCGACGTCCCGCCCCATGGCCATCGAGCGCACCGTGCCGTGGCCCACCATGGGGACCAGGTTGAGCGCCGAGCCCGCGCGCTCCAGGTCCTGCCGCTGTTTCGAGATGGGCCAGATGCCGGTGCGCCCGTCGGCGTTGATCACGGCCGTGGTGAAGCCCTGCGTGGTGAAGTTGGGGAGCGTGCCGAAGCCGCGCAGAATCGCGGGCTCGATGTGCTCGTGCAGCGCGATGAACCCCGGCGTGACGTACTTGCCGCGCGCGTCAATCGAGCGGGCCGCCGCCGCGCCGCGCAGGTCCCCCAGCGCGACGATCGTGTCGCCCCGAATGCCGACGTCCGCGTAGAAGAACGGATTGCCGCTGCCGTCGAGCACGCGGCCGCCGCGAATGACGAGGTCGTAACGCTCCTGGCCGGCGAGTGGCGCCGCCGACAGCAGCGCCACGAGGACCGCCGAAACCGGGCGGCCGGGCCGCGAGGCCCAACGGTGGAACATGGACGGTGTCTCCCCGAGGGACGGCCAACGTTGCGTCACGGGAGCGCCCGACACAAGCGGGGCCGCGGGGCCGGCGCGCGCGGCTCACCGCACGCCGATTCAAGCCCGCGCGCCGGCGGCCGACTCCGCCGGGCCGCCCTCCAGCGACCCGATGCCGCCCACCAGCAGCGGATGGAGGTACGCCACCCGCAGCGCGATTGACGCAATCAGATCCGCACGGTCGGGAACCCTTCGCGGCTCGCGGCCTCGCTCAGTCGCTCATCGAGGCACACGAACGGGAGCGACACCGGCTCGTGCTCGGCCGCCACGATGGCAGCCGCCAGGTGCATGCTGTCCGCCGCCCGCAGCGGATGCACCCGCAGGAGCCGGCGGGCCGTGCTTCGCACGGCGTCGCCCGGCAGGATTTCTTGCCAGACTCGGGCAAGACCGTCCAGACGTTCCAGGGCCGCCGTGACGTCGCTCAGGCCGAGCGCTCCTTCCCGCTCGCGCCGCGCGATCGCCGAGACGCACTCCGCCGGCGTGCCCCACCACGCCAGCATGACCGGGTCCCCATCGAGCAGGTCGAGGAGCGGCCCGCGGGCGGGGGCATCGAGCAACAACGCCGCCACCGCGGAGGCATCCCAGAACTTCACCGGCCCTCCCGCCGCTCCTCGAGCAACGCCTCCACGACGCTCGCGCGGGGGCGCGGCACAGGGGCACGCAGCGCCCCGATATCCGGCTTGCCCCCGCCCCGCCTCAGGAGGCCGGCGCGCTCCAACCGCGCCAGCCGCTCGTCGGTGCCGCCGCCAGCCGGCACGCGCTCCAGCCGAGCGACCGGCTCGTCTCGATCCAGGACCAGGATGGTCTGACCCGCCTTTACCTTCTTCAGGTATTCGCTCAGGCGATTCTTGAGTTGGGATATCGTAGCCTTTTGCATAGGACTAATATAGCTATGCCATTGAAACCTACAAGGCTATCGCCGGGAGGTGGGAGACTGCGGCACCGGTTCGCGGTGCCGACATAGCGTTCGCGACCAAGCACGCGCTGCCATGGAGCGATGCCAGGGCGCGAACCGGTGCCTGGTCACCCACGGGACCGAGATCCGCTCGGCTCACAGGCATCGCTGAGACGCGTCGCGTGCGCCTCCGCCACCGGGCACTCCGGACACCACCGCCGCCCCTTTGCGTTTTGTCGCCGGCTGCTACTGTTCTTCTCTCCCCAAACCGCCAGACACTGCGTGCCCGGTCCACAGTACATCTTCACCATGTACGACCTGCGCAAGGTCGTCCCACCAAGCCGCGAGATCCTGAAAGGCATCAACCTCGCCTTCTTCCCCGGCGCCAAGATCGGCGTGATCGGCGCCAACGGCTCGGGCAAGAGCTCGCTCCTGAAGATCATGGCCGGGGTGGACCCCGACTTCCAGGGCCACGCTCGGCCGGCGGACGGGATCACGATCGGCTACCTGCCGCAGGAGCCCGTGCTCGACGCGACCAAAGACGTGCGCGGCAACGTGGAGGAAGCCGTGGCCCAGGTGCGCGCGCTGGTGCACGAGTTCGAGGCGGTGTCGGCGAAGTTCGCCGAGCCCATGAGCGAGGCCGAGATGAACGCCCTGCTGGAAAAGCAGGGCGAGCTCCAAAACCGTATCGAGGCCGTGGACGCCTGGGAGTTGGATCGAAAGCTCGACATCGCGATGGACGCGTTGCGCCTCCCGCCGGGCGAGGCGGACGTGACCACGCTGTCCGGCGGCGAGAAACGGCGCGTGGCGCTGTGCAAGGTGCTGCTCCAGCAGCCCGACCTGCTCCTGCTCGACGAGCCCACGAACCATCTCGACGCCGAGTCCGTGGCGTGGCTCGAGCGGCACCTGGCCCAATTCCCCGGCACCGTGGTGGCCGTCACGCACGACCGCTACTTCCTGGACAACGTGGCGCAGTGGATCCTGGAGCTGGATCGCGGCGAGGGGATTCCCTGGAAGGGCAACTACTCCTCGTGGCTCGAACAGAAGCAGCAGCGTCTGGCGAACGAGGAGAAGGCGGCGTCGGCCAGACGGAGGACCCTGGAGCGCGAGCTGGAGTGGATCCGCATGGCCCCGCGTGCGCGGCAGGCCAAGCAGAAAGCGCGGATCAGTCGCTACGAAGACATGCTGACCGACAAGGGAGCGGAGCGCGACGCCGGAGCCGAGATCCTGATTCCCCGCCCTCCCAGGCTGGGCGACGAGGTGGTGATCGCCGAAGGCGTCTCCAAGGCCTACGGCGACCGGTTGCTGTTCGAGAACCTGAGCTTCCAGCTGCCGCGCGGCGGCATCGTGGGGGTCATCGGGCCGAACGGCGCGGGGAAGACCACGCTGTTCCGCATGATCGTGGGCCAGGAGCACCCCACGGCCGGGCGGCTCATCGTGGGGAAGACCGTTCAGGCGCGCTACGTGGATCAGACCCGTGAGGCGCTGGACGCGACCCAGACGGTGTTCGAGGAGATCACGGGGGGCAAGGAGCAACTCGATTTCGGCGGGCGCGAGGTGAACGGCCGCGCCTACTGCGCGAGCTTCGGGTTCCGCGGCGCGGATCAGCAGAAGAACGTGGGGACGCTGTCGGGGGGCGAGCGCAACCGGCTGCACCTTGCCAAGCTGCTGCGGGGCGGCGGCAATCTCCTGCTGCTCGACGAGCCCAGCAACGATCTCGACGTGGACACGCTGCGGGCGCTGGAGGACGCGCTGGTATCATTCCCCGGCTGCGCCGTAGTGGTGAGCCACGACCGCTGGTTCCTGGACCGGATCGCGACCCACATCTTGGCCTTCGAGGGCGAGAGCCAGGTGTTCTGGTTCGAGGGCAACTATCAGGACTATGCGGCGGACTTCAAACGGCGGAAGGGCGTGGACGCGGAGCGGCCGCATCGGATCAAGTACAAGAAGCTGGTGCACTAGGGCGTGACCGGGTGACGGGGCTCAAGCGATCGCTCACGGCCGTCGAGTACTTCACGTTCGGCTTCGGCACCATGATCGGGGTGGGCTGGCTGGTGCTGATGCCGGACTGGCTGGGTCGCGGCGGGCCGGGCGGCGCCATGCTGGCGTTTGCGCTGGGCGGCGTGTGCCTGCTGCCCATCGCGCTCACCTATGGGCGCCTGGTGCGCGAGATCCCCGACGCCGGCGCCGAGATCGCCTACGCCGAGCGGGTGTTTCCGCGGTTCGTGGCGTTCGCCGCCGGGTGGATCATGGTGCTGGCGTACGCGATCGTATGCCCGTGGGAAGCGGTGGTGATCGGGAACCTGCTGGCCCGGGTGATCCCGGCGATGGACACGATGCCGCTGTACGAGGTCGCGGGGCGGGCGATCTACGCGCCCCGGCTCGCGGCCGGCCTTGCTCTCTCACTCGTCATCACGGCGATCAACTACCGCGGCATCCGCCAGAGCGGCCTGTTTCAGGACGTCACCACGTTCGGGCTGCTCGCGGCCTTCGCGATCTTTGCCACACTGGGCCTCCTCCGAGGGGAGCCGTCCCGAATGGACCCGCCATTCGCCCGGCCTGGCGCCGCGGGCGCCCTCGTGTCCACGGTGCTCGTCATGCAGATCGTTCCATACTTCATGACCGGGTTCGAGTCGGTGGCGAAGGGCTCGGAAGAGGCCAGAACGGGCTTCGAGCCGCGGCACTTCGCCCGCGCCATCAATCTGTCGGTCGCCTCCGGCGCGTTGTTCTACGTGCTCATCGTGGCCGCGGTGGCGTTCGTGTATCCCTGGCGCGAGATGGTGGACGGCAACATCGGAACCGAGGCGGCCTTCCAGCGCGCGTTCGGCTCGCGCACCCTCACGAACCTGATCCTGATCGGCGCATTCCTCTCGTTGTTCAAGGTGTTCAACGGCAACTTCGTGGCCGCCAGCCGCCTGGCGTTCTCGATCGGGCGGCGCGGACTGGTGCACCCGGCGCTGGGACGGATCCACCCGGCGCATGGCACGCCGGCCGTGGCGGTGCTTCTGATGGGGGGACTCACCGTCGCGGGATCCTTGCTCGGAGACGCGCTGCTCATTCCCGTAACCGAAGTCGGCTCGCTGGCCTCGGGCATCGGCTGGCTCTCGGCGTGCGTGGCGTATCTCCTGCTCGCGCGGTCGGGCGGGTCCAAGGCCGGCGCCGCCACTGCGGGGCTGGGAGCGATGGCGGCGCTCGGCATCATCGTCATGAAGGTGGTGCCCGGCGTGCCCGGCAGTTTCGGCCCGGCGGAGTGGGGCGCACTGGCTGCCTGGTGCGCGTTGGGGTTGGGCTTCTGGCTGGCGCGGCCACAGAGACACCCGCGTGAGCAGCGACGGTGAGCGCCGAGCACGGGCGGGTCAAAAGTTGTACTCCAGCCCGACGGTCCACGCCACTGCGGGCCGCAGCCCGCCGCGGTTCAACGGCCAGAGCGAGTTCATGACGATGGTGAGCCCCGGACTGGTCACGAACTTGAAGCCCAGCGAGCCGTTCACGATGTCGTCACGCATCTCCGGAATGTTGGTTGGCCGGATGGTGCGGCGAAACGGCACCTGGATCTGCACGTCGTCCGGGATGACCAGGGCGCTCTCGCCGGTCTCGAGCTCCGAGATCAGGTCCACGGCCAGCGTGGCCCACGGGGCCAAGGCATGATCGAAGCCCGCGGTGGCGAGAACCGCGTCGCTCAACTCACTCCCGCTGCGATAGAGATAGCCCACGTTCGCATGGGGTGAGAACGCGCCGAACCGCGCCGACACCATGCCGAGGCCCCGGAGCGCCGTGTGCCCGGAGCCCAGCAGGTCGTGGGCATCGCCGGTGGCGAACCGGGCGTCCGCCAGGATCCCGAAGGCCGCGCGGTCGGACTGGGACAGCCGCGCCTTGACCCGAGCCGCGACGTCGCCCACCCCAGTGGCCGATCCCTCCACGAACCGCGTGGCCGAAAGCTCGGGATCCGTGGGCGTGCCGGCAAAGAAGTGCGTCGCGCTGGTGCCGCCGAACGGAACCACCTGCGCCCTGCTGGTCCCGCGCAACGAGGTGGACACCACCGGCACGGCGGCGCCGACGTCCAGCCAATCGGCAAGGCCGTACGTGAGCACGAACACGGTGGCGGTCACATCGAGCTTGAGCGACAGGTCGAGCGCGATGAAGTCGTTCTCCAGCGTGGGGCGGCCCATTACGGCGCAGTCGCCCCCGAACAGCGTATCACACCCGGGGAAGTTCGAGTTCGCGTGCGTGAAGTTGAGGCCGATGTTGTCCAGGTCCACGCCGCGCACCGACTGGAACTTCACCCGGTTCACCGTGACGCCGGCGAGTACGCGACCACGGCCGAGCGTCTGCGCCCGTTCCGCGAAGATGGGGCCCGCCGACGTGGACGTGGCCACGGGCACACCGCCCTGGAAGCTGAACGTCTGTCCGCCGCTGGTGGCGCTGATGGGGAGATTGGCCACTGAGCTCCCAATCGCGCTCGTGAGGAACCCGATGAGCGTGGCGTTGCCCTCCACGGCCGCAGGCACGAAGTGACTCCCGTGCGCCTGAACCGACGCCGGATTGCTCGCACCGGCGGTGCCAGCGAGGAACAGCGGCTCATCACCCGAGCCGAAGATGAACAATTCAGAGATGAGGTTTCTGAGACCCTGCGCCTGGAGCGGCGCGGCGACCCAGAGGCTCACGAGCAAGGCCAACGCCAGACGAATCATCTTTCCTCCATCACTGCACGCTCACGATCTGCCACCCCGCGGACGTCCGGCGCAGCCGCAGCGTGAAGCTGGTGTTCTGGCTCTGGCGCCGGTCCGAGCGAAACTCGTACGCCGCGGCGACGGTCGCGCTGGCGGAGTCTCGCTCGGCCTCGAGTGCCGCGAGGTCGAGCCGCGCCGACAGCTCGCTCACGTTCCCGAAGAACACGCGCCAGGCCTGCTCCTGCTGGGCCGTCATGGCCGGATACAACCTGCGGATGCGCGCCAGGTCCTCCGCCTCGATGGCCTGGCGGTACTGCTCGATCAACTGGCGGATCTCGGGTCGCGGATCAACGGGGGCCGGGGGCTCGGCCGGGCGCGCGGGCGTGGGCTCGGCCGGGGCCAGCGCGGCGGGCGCCGGCCGCTCAGGCATCGCGACGGGCGCGGGCGCCGATGCGATCACGACCGTCGCCACGGCCGATTTGCCTTCGCTGGAGCCCGTGATCGCGACGTTCCCGGGGGCGACCGCCGTAAGAACGCCGTCCCCGTTCACCACCGCAATCCGTGGGTCCGACGACGCCCACGCCACACGGCGATCGGGCAGTGACGATCCGTCGGCCGCCCGTGGGGTCGCCGTAAGTCTGACCGTCTCTCCCACGGTGAGCGTGAGGCTGGTGGGCCACAGGGACACGGCGGCCACCCCGGGCGGCGGGGATCCGGCTCGTGGGGGCGCCGCGGGCGCCGGCGCGGCGGCCACGGTGACCACGACGGTCGCGGAACTCCCGCCACTCCGCGCCACCACCCGTGCCTGTCCCGGGCGCACGCCGCGCACCAGTCCCTGGTCCGAAACCGTCGCAACCGCCGAGTCGAGCGCCGCCCACGCCACGGCGTCCGGCGTGGCGCCACCGCTCGAATCCCGCGGCACCGCCGAGAGCGGCGCCTCCTCGCCCACGCGCAGCGCGAGAGCAACGGGCGTCACGTCGAGCTGCGCAACCCTGGACTGCACGGCGGGCGCCGCGCTCTCGGCCGACGCGGCCGGCTCCGCGCGCTCACGGCTCAAGGCGAACACCACGACGGCGCCGACCGCC
>CAZVKD010000148.1:432-7743 GCA_964627675.1 uncultured Gemmatimonadaceae bacterium | reverse complement strand
TCGTGGGACCAGCGCGCCGGTAACCCCAGATGCGCGCAGCAGCGAGTCGGCGGCCCGGCCCTGGTCGTGATCCTCGAACGCGCCCACGAGCACCCGCGCCGTGCCGTCCGCCGCCGCCACAATGTACGCGGCCACCCCGCGTCGCCGTAGGGCCAGCACGTCGTCGTGCGCCTCCTCGGGGCTTGACGCACGACCGATTTCCAGGGCGAACGGCGTGCGCAGGATCGTCCCGTTGGGTTGCCGCACCGCTCCCCGGCGCCACAGCTCCCGGAGCAGCGAGTCCGCGGCGGCGGGACCCGCGGCGAGCCCCACGAGGACCCGATGCCACCAGCCCTGCTGTCCCAGCGCCACGGGCGTCACCGTTCCCGTGAGGCCGTCCCCTTCCAGGTCGGCGAGGTACGCCACGGCGCGCTCCGGCGCGTTGAACGCGGCGATCTGAATGCTGTAAAACAGCGAGTCCTCCGGCGCCCGCGCCCTTCCAGCGGGCCGGAGCGCCGCGGGCCGAGGCGGCGAGGCGACAACGCTTTCTGGCGGCGCCGGCGGCAACGCCGGGCCGGTGCGTCCCCACCGCACCAGCGCCACGAGCCCCAGCAGCGTCCCGCTCACCGCCACGAGCACGAGGCCCGCGCGGGTGCGGGCACGCCGCCCCTGCCGTCGCGCGGCCATCGCCTGCGCCACCGACACGCTGCGCCCCCTCGCGCCGCTCGAACGCGTGGCCCCGCTGGCGCGAACCGGCGCGGGCGGCGGGTCTTCCCGCACGACGGCCACGAGCGGTGTGCCGGCCTGTACCCGGGTCGAGATGCCGGGGAACGTGCCGCCGTCCGCGGCGAAGCCCTCCTTTGCCGCCACCACCAGCGCTCCCAGGTCCACCTTGAGCGCCGGCAGCAGGGCCGCGGGCACGAACAGCACCAGAAGCGCGCCCTCGCTGGCAAACCCGCGAGCCAGGCGTTGCCAGCGATCGCTGGCGACGACCTCCGCGGCCTGCGCGCCGGCCGAGCCCGTGCCGATGTAGTACAGGTTGGGTTCCTGCTCGCGCGCCACGTGATTCAGCGCCACGCCGAACGCAAACGCGTCAGCGATGCCTTGGGGGGCGGCGTCCGTCGCCCCAGGCTCCAGCGCGGGCTCCTCCAGCGAGAGGTCCACCAGGAGGACGCGCCGGCCCGAGCGCGCCACCGCGCGTGCCAGGTCCCACGTCACGCCGCCGGCCCACGGGGTCTCCCCGGCCGGGGTCACGGCGACCACGGAGCGATCCGCCAGCAGGGTGGGGGCGAGGTTGGGGAAGTGGACGCGGGCGACTTCGCGCGGCGTCATGAGGGCGGTTGCGCTGGTCTCGCCCGAGTGAAGATCCAGAACGGCAGGCCGAGCTTGCGGCCCATCGCCTCCGCCGCCTCCCGGGTGGGGTAGGGTCCCAGCACCACGCGGTAGCGATCCTCGTCCAGGGAAGGCTCCAGGACGCTCGCCTCGATGCCCGCGGTCCGCAGGTTCTTGGCCAGGTCCTCGGCCCAGGCCTGATTCGCGGAGCTGCTCACCTGCACAAAATGCAGTTCGCCCGCCTCGGCCGGTCGGGCCGTGGCGGTGTCGGCCGCCAGCTGCAGCGCCGGGCGTCGCAGGTCCCAGGCCGCCAGCAGCCAGCGGTCTCGCGCGCCTCCAATGACCCGGCCCGTCACCACCAGGGAGTCGGGGTCGAGCGCCAAAACGTCGCCGTCCCTCAGAATGAGCACGCTGCCGTCGGGCGCGACCGCTGGGAGATCCTCGCGCCACTCACTGGGAACGGTGGCGACGAACTCGAATCGGGGCAGATCCACGATCCAAGCCGAATCCCCCGCAAGCGGTTGCGCCAACAGGGTGCGGCCCAGGGGATCGAGCCGCAGCGCCCGGGGCGCGCCCGGGAGACGGGTGTCGCTCACCACCGCTCGGTCGAGCGGCTCGATCGCGACCACTCGCCCGTCGGCATCTGCGGCGTAGTAGCGGTGTCCCGCCGGCGCGACGGCCACCGCCTTCACGGGGCGGCGCAGCGGGATGAACGACGTCCGCGCCGTATCGCTGAGGTCCAGCGCGATCAGCCCGGAGTCGGTTCCCACCACGGCCGCTTCGCCCCACGGCCCGACCGCGACGGGTCCCGGTGGAATCCGGCGCCGGAGCGTGGTCTTGGTCGCGGTGAGCGCCACGAGTTCAGGGCCCGACTCCCCCGGCACCACGGCGATCAGGCGT
The DNA here is from genome assembly GCA_964627675.1 of uncultured Gemmatimonadaceae bacterium. Taxonomy (GTDB): domain Bacteria; phylum Gemmatimonadota; class Gemmatimonadetes; order Gemmatimonadales; family GWC2-71-9; genus JACQHC01. The sequence goes on along the minus strand of CAZVKD010000148.1, from coordinate 5,532 downwards.
GCCGAGCCGCCCCACAGTTGCGGCGCGCCGGCTCCCCGCGGCAGCTCGAGACCGATATTCCACCACGCCACACTGCGATGATCCACGGCGCCGGCCGCGCCGTCGGCGCGCACCAGGTGCAGCCGGCCGGTGGGGCCGAGCGTCGCGGCGGCGACCCGGGCGGTATCCACCAGGCGCGCCCGGCCGGTCTGGAGATCGAGCGCGGCGACCGTGCGATCCGGCGTGAGGAGGTATAGCGCGTCCTGATCCCGAGAGTACCCCACGACCAGGTCGGCGCGCAGGTTCGGCGTGCGGAACCGCCAGGTGGCCTCGTCGAGGGCCGGGAGCACGTACAGGCGCGTGTCGCCACCTGCGCGACCCGCCGTGAACCGAAACGCCACGGCGGTGGGCCCTGGCGCCGGCGGGGATTGGGCGAGCGCGCGATGGACCGGATTGTCGCGGTCGGGCCGACACCCGGCCAGCGCGAGGGTCGCGGCCAACGATGCGAGAACCAGGCGGGTCATGGCCATGCTGCTCCGCGAGCCGCCGCGCCGTGCTGCGTCAGAAGGTGGGACCGACGCTCAGCGTCCAGAAGGCCGACTTGCCGGGGCGATCCAGGGGCTTGGCGTAATCGGCGCGAAGCACCAGGAAGCCCAGGACGTTGCCGCGAATCGAGGCGCCCCAGCTCTTGAGCGGCTGGCGGACCACGTCGCGATTCTCCCCGCCCCCGCGGGACCAGACAATGGTGCCGTCGTCGAAGGCGTGGCGCCGGTCCCAGGCCAGCCCGGCGTCGAAGAACAGCGCGCCTTCGATGGGCGGGAAGCGAATTGGCAGGACGCCGAGGGTCAGATTGCTCACCAGCGGGAAGCGCAGCTCCAGGTTGGCCACCGCAATGCGCGAGCCGATCAGCTGATCGAGCGCCGAGCATCCGGAAATCGAGCCGCCCAGATCGAACAGACACTCGAACCGCCGGAACGAGCCCGCCGTGTACCCGCGGAGCAGCTCCGGCGTGCCGATGAAAATCGGGAACTGCGCCTCGTCGCGCCCGAACCGGCCGAAGAACAGGAGCCGCGACGCGAACGAGAACGGCCCGAACAGATAGTCGTAGCGCCGGTAGTCCGTCAGGATCTGATGGAACCGCCACTCGCCGATGGCGGGGGAGTACTCGAAGCGATGCCGCCGGCCGATGAACGGCCCCACCCACAGCGGGATGGAGTTGTCGAACACCAGCGCGACGTTCGGCTGGAGGTAGTTGGTGGACCCGCGCCCCAGCTTCTCCAGGCGTTGATCGAAGATGAGGCCCGAGAAGGGATCGAAGTACTGCACGAAATTGAGCGTGGAGCGCGAGACGTTGGTGGCCCGCACGCCCAGCTCCAGGCGACTGAACCGACTGAACGGGCGAGACGTCTCGAGGAACGCCTGATGGATGATGTACCGATCGAGCGACGTGGAGAGCGAGCCGACGCCGGAATCCACCCGCAACGCGCTGCCCGAGTAGAAGAAGATCGGGCTCTGCTGATAGCCCACGGCCCAGTTCACCCGGCGGCGCAGGTTGGCGTACACGGCCAGCAGCTGGGCTTCTTCCAGTCTCCCGTTCACCTCGCCCGAGAGGATGACCCGCTGGTTCCCCAGCACGTCCGACAGCGAGATCGCCGTTCCGCCGAACAAGCCGTTGCCGAAGTTGTCCCGCTGGTAGCCCACCGACGGCTGGATGACGTAATCGGGGGAGAGTTTGGACGAATAGCTCTTCAGCGTGAACTCGGCGGGGTCCGGCAGCGCCAGCGTGGCGCTGTCAAGCAGCGCACGCACGGACACGGGCTCGGGTCCCGCGCCCTCGGTGACCGGATCGGCGGCGGAGGCGCGGAACCCGCCGCGGAACCGGTAGACCGACGACGACACCAGCGGTTCGGCCGACGGGATGGCATCGGCCTCCACTCGGGGCGTCGAGTCCCCGGACGCCGGCGCGGTGCTCGCCACCAGGGCCGGGCGCGGGCCCGTGTACGGCGTGGTCTTGAGCGCGCGGGGGTTGTCAATCGAGTAGACGTTGTACTGGCCCCGTTCGTAGTAGGTGAGCGCCAGTCGGTCCGCCTCGCGGGCCCAGGAGATCGCCGGCGAGATCGGCGTGATGCCGGCGATGCCGGTAAACGCATTGGTGAGCTGGTAGACGGCGCGCTCGGCGCGGTCGTACAGGAACACGTTGGCAATGCCGGTCCGGTTCGACACGAACGCGATGGACTGTCCGTCGGGAGCCCATTGGGGGTTGGTATTCGACCCCTCCATGTGGTCCAACGGTTCGATCCGACCCCCGTCGAAGTGATACAGCGCGATCTTGAGCGGCGAGAACGCCAGCACGTCGAGGTTGGTGCGCGGCCCCCGGTCCGTGGCGAAGGCCACCATGCGGCCGTCCGGCGACCAGACCGGATGCAGATCGGCGTACCGGTCGCTGGTCAGCCGGGTGAGGTTGGAGCCGTCCACCTCGACCGTGAACAAGTCCGACAACCCGCCGTCGTAGCCCGTGAATACCAGGCGCCGGCCATCGGGAGACCACGAGGGCGTGGTCAGACCGTGGAGCGGGATCCGGATGCGCCGCTCGACCCGCCGCCGCTCCACGTTGAAGATGACCAGGTCGTCCTGCCCCCCCCGCTTGGCGGCGATGGCGAACATCCGGCCGTCCGGTGACCAGGAGCCCCCAGAGTAGATGAACCGGAGGCTCTCGAAATCGGAGGAGAAGGCGCTCTTGATGAGGCGGCGCTTGATCCGGCCGGACTCGCCGTCCGCCAGATACAGATCAATGAAGAAGGAACCGCCTTCGGAGAAGTATGCCACTTCCTTCCCGTCCGGTGACAGGGCGGGCGAGAGGTGCAGGGTGCCGCTGGAGCGGCGCTGGTTGAGCAGGGGCGTGGCGAACCGCCGCGGCTTCTCGAATTCCACGATCTGCGGCAGATAGGCGCGCTGCACGGCGTCGTGCCACTCTTCCGACAGGTCCTCCAGGGACATGCCCACCGCGCGGCGGAACCCGTCGGCCGGCCCCGCGGTCGCCACGGCGTGCAGCACCTCGCCCACCGCCGCGTCGCCCCAGCGCTCCCCGATATAGGCCATCAACGCGTGGCCAAAGCGATAGGGGAAGATGTCGGAGTTGAAGGTGAGCTCCTCGATGGACGGCAGCTGGCCCTCGAGCGCCGCATCCCGCAGCCACATGGCGGTTTCCGGCGTCACCGGGCCGATGGACAGGTACTCCGCCATCCCCTCCATGAACCAGAGCGGGGGATTCACGCTGATCAGTCGCTGGATGCCGCCGCCGATCCGGCCGCGCGCGAAGATGTCGAATTGGAACTGGTGGACGATCTCGTGCTGGAGTACGTGGTCGAAGTCGGCGTAGGAGCCCGTGAATGGCAGCAGGATCCGGTGGCGGTACGGCTCGGTGAAGCCGCCCGTGCCCTCGCTCACGTCGCTGATGTTGTTTTGCTGAAACTCGGAGTGCGAGGCGAACAGGATGATGGGCTGGCGTTCGCGGTACTGATGGTTGAGCACCCGCGACAGCCGGGCATAGGCGCGTTCGGCCATGCGGGCGGCATCGAGCGCGGCCACACGCTCGGCCTCGTGGTAGTAGATGTCGAAATGTTCCGTCTGGATGACGGCGAACTTCAGGTTCCGGTACTGCACGCGGTTCTGCCCGAAGTACTGCGCCTGGAGCGACCCGGCGATCAAGCCGGTGAGCGCCACCACGGACCGAGCAATGCGCGGCATGGCTGCCTTCCGTTTCATGCGTTGGCGCCCGCCTCCATCGCCGGCGCGTCAGCCCACAGGCGCTCCAGCTGATAGAATCGGCGCAGGGAGGGGTGAAACACGTGGACCACCACGTCCACGAAATCAATCAGCACCCATCGGCCGGCGGCGAGCCCCTCGACGTGATGGGCCCGTTGTCCGACTCGCCCGCAGCGCTCCAGCACATGTTCGGCCAGGGCGCGCACGTGGGTGTCGGACGTCCCCGACGCGATGACGAAAAAGTCGGCAGCATCGCTCACCCGGCGCAGGTCCAGGACCACCACGTCCACCGCTTTGTGCTCGACCAGCGCCTTTACAGCCGTGTGAATCCGCCACCTCCGGCGGGTGATGCGGGAGTCGGACCGCCTCTCCCTTCAATAATAATCATTTCAGGGCGACAGGGTTCCGGCCGGCGACCAATCCGGGTCCTCCACCTGGTAGAACACGGCCCACGCTCCGGGGCCCACGTGCACTCCGAGCGCGGCGGTAACCGGAGCGACGAAGCAGTCCCGCGGAGCGTATCGCCGCGTCAGCTCGTCTCGCAGCTGAGCGGCCACGTCGGCCGCGTCGGCGTGGACCACGCCGAAGCGAACCGTGCGTGGCCGGGGCTCCAGGCGCCGCTCGATCAGATGGAGCACCCGCTCCACCAGCGCCGGCCGCCCGCGGACCCGATCCACGCTCTGCACCCGTCCGTCGGCGCCGATTTCGAGGATGGGACGGAGATCCAGCAAGCCGGCCAGGAACGCGCGCGCGCGCCCCACCCGCCCGGATCGGATCAAGTTGTCCAGCGTGTCCACGGTAAAGAACCCGCCGGAGCGATCCCGCAGCCGGAGCACCGCTCGCTCGATCTCCTCCGGAGATCGCCCGGCCCCGGCCATCTCCGCGGCGGCCAGGGCCAGCATCCCCAGGCCCAGCGTCACCGTCCGGGAGTCCACGACCCGAATCCCGGCGAGTCCCGAGCGGCGCGCCGCGGCTTGGGCCGAGGCAAACGTGCCCGAGAGGGCTGCCGAGAGCATGAGCGCAATGGCGGCGTTGCCGGCACTCAACGCGTCCTGGTAGGCCTGCAGGAACGCCCCGGGCGTCGGCTGCGAGGTGGAGAACACCACGCCCTCGCGCATCCGCCGGTAGATCGTGGGGCCGTCAATCTCCACGCGATCGAGGCGCGGGACGCCGTCTTCCAGGACCTGGACCGGCACCACCACGATCCCGTGGCGATCCACCACGTCATCCGGGAGGTCGCACGAGGAGTCCACGATGATCGTCACCTTTCGGTGCGCCTCCGCGAGACGGCGATGCTGCTCCCGCATGTCCTCGGCCTTGGTCGCCTGAAGCGTGCCCCAACTCCCCGCGAGGTCG
>CAZVKD010000148.1:0-422 GCA_964627675.1 uncultured Gemmatimonadaceae bacterium | reverse complement strand
GCGGCGTATCGGTGTGGATGTGGATCTTGAGCAGATCTCCCGCGGCGGACACCACCAGCGAGCCCCCGAGCGGACGCAGCGCCGCGCGGATCGCCGTGGTGGCGGGCAGGGCCTCGCCCCGGACCAGGGCTTCCGTGCAGAACCGGTAGTCCCGATCGGGGGCGACCTCGACCCGTGCCGCGGCCGCGATGCCGCCGGCCTCCCCCGCGCCATCGGTTCGCGAGGTGTGCCGGCCGTCGAGCAGTCGAACCACACCTTCCAGCACGCGCACGAACGCCTGCGCGCCGGCATCCACCACCCCCGCCTCGCGCAAGGAGGCGAGCAGCTCCGGGGTTCGCCGCAGCGTGGCCCGGGCCTGGTCCAACACCTCGCGGATCAGCACGTCCAGGTCGCGGGCGCGCTGGGCGGTTCGCTCGGCGCAC
>CAZVKD010000147.1:0-7879 GCA_964627675.1 uncultured Gemmatimonadaceae bacterium | reverse complement strand
GAGGCCATTGACCAAGGCGCGCTTTCAGAATCTGGCGACACAGAATGAGCGTGGAGTCGCCTAACAACAGCATCAACAGCATCCAGCGGACGGCGCTTCGCGCCGCCGCTGATGCTGGGCGTTAGCCGCCATCTCCAGAACCGCCGTATGGGCCGCTGGCTTGCATTGCGCGGTGATATCGCCTATGATATCACGTGGGCCGGCGGGTCGTGCTCGATACTAATGTCATCGTGGCGGCCCTCCGCTCCCGGCGCGGCGCTTCGGCTGCGGTTCTGTTGGCCGTCGGCACGGGCCAGTTTCAGTTCTGTATCTCGGTGCCCCTGCTGTTCGAGTACGAGAGCGCGGTGAAGAGACCGGCGTCAGGAGTCCGGCTGCCGGTCGAGGCGCTGGACGATATCCTCGACTATCTGGCGAGCATTGGCCGGCAGCAGGCGATCTACTTCCTCTGGCGGCCGGTGCTGCCCGATCCGGCGGACGACCATGTCTTGGAGGTGGCCGTGGCGGGCGGGTGTGACGCCATTGTGACGTACAACCGGCGCGACTTCCGGGGGGCCGAGCGGTTCGGCGTGCGGGTCGTGAGCCCGGCGGAGTTCTTGCGCGAGCTACGGAGCGACGTACCATGAGCGCGATGAGTTTGAGGCTTCCGAACTCTCTGCATGAGGCCGCCAAGGAGCTCGCTGAGCGCGAGGGCATCTCAGTAAACCAGTTGGTGGCCATGGCCTTGGCCGAGAAGCTGTCGGCGCTCATGACCCTGGAATACCTCCAGGCCCGAGCCAAGCGGGGCAGCCGGGACAAGTTCTTGGCCGCCATGGCGAAGGTGCCGGACGTTGACCCCGAGCCGTGGGATCGACTCCCGGAGGAGATGGCGTCTAACCAGCCCTTGCAGCTCTCGCGGGCGCGCCGGGCATCGAAGAAGCCGCGGCGTCGGCGTACGCGCCCGCGCAGCTGAAGCGCATCACGTTAGCCCGCGCGAGGAGACCATCGAAGCACGGGAGGTTCTCATGACGTTTCGAACGCCCTTATCATCAAAGCCGCCGTCTGTCTCGCCTTCGGCGTCTACCTGCTCCTCGCTCCCGCGTCGCTGCTCGGACTGCTGGGCGCCTCCCTGAGCGGCGCTGGCCTCTTCACGGCGCGGGAGTACGGCGCAGCCATGATCGGCACCCTCCTGCTCGCCTGGTTCGCCAAGGACGTGCAAGCACGCGATGCCCGCGGCGCCATCCTCCTCGATCTGCTCGTGTACGACGCCATCGGGCTGGTCGTTACGCTGGCGGGCGTTGTCACAGGCGTCCTGAACGTGCTCGGCTGGAGCATCGTCGTCGTCTACGCGTTCTTCACTGCGGGCTCTGGGTATCTGCTTCTGAAGGAGAAGCCGTTCGGGGCGAGTCCGGCGCAGCGCGCGGTCTAACCAGCGTTTGCTGCTGTCGGGCGCGCCGACGGCTGGCGGGGAGTGGGGCGCCGGGCCACGTTGGTAACAGCCTGCTGAGGGTTGGCCCGCTGGTGAGCGGGCGCGCCCGCAGCAGAAACGCAAGTCGTTAGGCCGACGAAACGGAGGTCCGGGATGCTCGATAGCGTGTCGTCAAGACCCAACCTCAGGCAGGCAGTGCCGTTCTTTGCCGTGTCGAACATGGAGAACTCGCTGCGCTTCTACGTGGATGGCCTCGGCTTCGAGATGGCCGACAAGTGGATTGACGATGGGACGGTGCGCTGGTCCCGTCTGCAACGCGGGGGCGCCGCGTTGATGCTACAGGACTTTCGGAGGGACGGCGGCAAGTTCTGGTCGCCCGAAGGGAAGCTTGGTCTCGGGGTGTCGATCATGTTCCTTTGTGATGACGCGCTGGCGCTCTACCGTGAGTTCACGGCGCGTGGAGTGAGCGCCTCGAAACCGTTCGTGGGAAACGGAATGTGGGTCACATCTCTACGCGATCCCGACGGCTACAGCGTCGAATTCGAGAGTAGGACGGACGTACCTGAAGACACCACCTTCGACGACGAGGCAACCGGTGTGAGCAACCGGGGAGATAGGTAACAGAGCAGACCGGGAACATGGGTAACACTTCACGGTTGTGGGGTGTCAGTCCCGGATGACGTAGTCGCGCTCGTCCAGACGCGCGAGCAAGACGTTGTTGAAGTAGATGGACCAGATCCCGTCGGCGACTTCCTCCAGGCCGATGTAGTGCTGCTTCAGGGCATTGGCGATGAACAGGAGCCGGTGCTTGAAGCGGAACGTGCCGGCGTTGGTGACGCGCTTGACCAAGAAGTGCCCCGGGTACTCGATCAGCGGCAGGCGCTCAGGATAGGGCCGCGGCGAGTACCGGTACAGGCGGGCCGGCGGCCGCCCGCCGAGCGCCTGGTGCGGTCGCTCCTCGTTGAACTCCGCGCGGAAGTGGTTGAACGCCCGCTGCTGGGCCGCCAGGTTGCCGCGCGGCGGGCGGCAGGCGCCGGCTTTCAACGTCTTGTGCATGCGTTCGTGCGCGCCGTTCTGCTGCGGACTGGCGGGCCGAATCCGCTGGTGCTGAATCCCCAGGTGCATCCACCACACGTGGAGCTGCGAGAGCCCATGGATGCCGGTCGTCGCGAACGGCACCCCGTTGTCGGTCCGGATGACGCGCGGGAGGCCGTGCTCCCGAAATGCTGCCTCGAAGCCGGCCCGCACCCCGTGGCCCTTGGTCGACAGCAGGCCCTGACAGGCCAGCAGGTAGCGGGTGTGCTGGTCCGCGATCGTCAGCGGGTAGCAGTAGATCCCGTCGCGCGTCCGGAAGTGGCCCTTGAAGTCCGCCGTCCAGTGGTACGGCGGCCGCCGCCGCCGCCGCGGCTTCACGAGGCCGCGCCGGGCCAGCAGGTCCCCCCACCGTGCTCACCGCCGGCCACGGCCGATTCGGGTGTCGTGGGGCCAGCCAGTCGCGCAGGGTGCGCGCCCCCCAGGTCGGATGGGCGCGGCGCGCCTCACAGAGGAGCTCCGCGACCTCCGCGCTGATCCGGTGCGGGCAGTCGTGCGGCGCCCGGCTGCGATCCCGCAGCGCGGCCCGGCCCCCGGCCTCCATCCGCTCCAGCCACTTGGAGCCCGTCTTCCGGCTCACGCCGTAGCGCGCGCGCAGCTCGGTCATCGTGTGCCGGTCCAGCCGGTGATCCGCGACGAAGCGCAGGCGTTCGTCCATGGGGGCAGTCTCCTGCCACGGCATGCTTGCCCTCGAGGCCAAGGTCTGCCATGGTCTAGCATCACCCATGTTCCCGGTCTAGAGTGTTACCTATGTACCCGGTTTGTACCCGCCGGCCACATAACAGGCGTTTGCATCTGCCGGGGGTGAAAACCCGCGATCGGATGCAGTGATCGCGGAGTTGGCCCGGTGGAGCGGCACCGGTGTGACTGGGAGACGAAGAGTCGGTTGGGTGGGCGCTCCGGCGTGGGATCCCGGCGCTCGAGGCGCTGCCACAAGCCGTGGCTGTCGTAGCCCCGGTCGGCGATCAGGCGCGGGCTTGTGCTCCGGTCGCACCGGCCCGTCGCGCGGGATCGCCACGTGGGCGAGCGTCCGCTCGGCGAGGCGGACTTCCGCCGGTTGGCAGCCGAAAGGTGCACTCCGAGAGGAACACCCGCGCCGTCGACCAATGCCATGAGCTTTGTGCCCTTACCCTTGCGTGTGAGGCCGATGCCGGCGCCCCCTTTTTCGCCGGAGCGAAGGTCGCGTCCAGGAAGGCCTCGCTCCAGTCGAGCTGGCCCCGGCCATCGAGTTCGCTCAGGAACGCCCGCCACAGCGTGAGCCACACGTCCTGCCGCTGCCACTCCGCGAGCCGGCGCCACCATGTGGCGGGACTCGGGTACCGCGAGGGCAGATCGCCCCAGCGGGCCCCGGTCCGCAGCACCCAGAGGATGCCTTCGAGGCAGCCCCGGTCGTCGGCCCGCGGCCGCCCGCCCATCGGGGACCGCCTCGGCTCCGGCAGCAACGGCGCGATCCGCGCCCACGGTGCGTCCGTCAGCAGCGGCGCCATCCAGCCTCACACGGCAGGGGACGCTAATCCATGCCCCCCCGCGAGGTGTTGAAACAGACTCTAGGCCGCGCAGCAAGACAGCGTCGCCACGTCCCGGTCGAAGGTCTGGGCTGCAAGCTTGATCCCCTCCGACAGCGTCAGGTAGGGATGGAACGTGGAGGTAAGGTCTTCGATCGTCAGTCCCAACTTGATCGCCAGCGTCGGCTCGGTAATCATCTCGCCGGCCTCGGCGGCCAGGATTTGTGCGCCCACAATCTTCCGCGTCGCGGCGTCAGCTACGAGCTTTATGAATCCTCGTGTATCACGCGCCGCGAGGGAGCGCGGCACATGTTCGAGCGGGAGCTGTGATACGAGGGGCTGGATCCCCTGCGCGCGTGCGTCGTCCTCGGTGAGCCCCACAGACGCGACCGCCGGATCAACGAATGTCACCCTCGGCAAGGCCGTGAGATCGTAGTGGCGCGAGTTGCCCCTAAGGGCATTCTCCGCTGCTACGGTCCCGCCGTATGCGGCCACGTACACGAACATCGGGTCGCCGATCACATCACCGGCGGCGTAGATGTCAGGGTTGACCGTCTGGAGGAACTCGTTGACGACGATTTCGCCCTTTCTCCCGAGCGTCACACCTGCCGTCTCGAGTCCGAACCCCTTGGTGTTCGCCCGGCGGCCGGCGGCCACGAGGAGCTGCTCGGCGCGGACGACGCGCGTCTTGTCACCGTCTTCGAAGGACACCGCGTAGAGGTCGCCAGAACGAGCCACGTGCTGGATGTGCACGCCAACATGCACCTGGAGCCCCTCCTCGCGCAGGTAACTTCTCAGCGCGTGGCCGACGTCCGGGTCCTCCGACGGCACAACGCGTGGCAGGGCTTCGAGGACCGTGACTTTGACGCCCAGCCGCGCGAACATCTGGGCGAGCTCAAGTCCTACCGCGCTCGCACCGATCACGACCAGCGAGTCCGGCAGCCGCTCCAGCGCCATTGCGCTGGCGTGGTCAAGGTAGCCCGCCTCGGACAGCCCAGGAATTGGCGGCGCCCATGCGGCCGCGCCCGTCGTGACGATGACCTTGCCAGCAGTCAGGGTCCGGCCGTCCGCCAGCCGAATGCCGTGGCCGGAGGCAATCTCGGCCCGCTGCTCGAACAGCGTGACGGTCGGGAGAGAACGCAAGACGTTCCAGTACTTTGCTTGCCGCAGCTCGGACACCAGCTTGTCCTTCTGGCCCCGCACCGCGGCCCACTCGGGACGGCCGTCGCTCGTCGGGACGCCCTGAAAGGGGTGGTGCACGCGGCGGTGATGCGCCTCCGCCGCACGAATCAACGTCTTGGACGGAACGCAGCCGACGTTCACGCAGGTGCCGCCGAGGGTCCCGCCTTCGACCATCGCGACCCGCGCGCCGAGGTCGGCCGCTTTGAGCGCGGCGGCAAAGCCGGCAGAGCCCCCGCCCACAATCGCCAAGTCGAACTCGCCACCAGCCGGCGCGATGACCACGGGACCATCGGAGGGGCGTGGCGCGCTGGTGACGCGAGCGCGATAGCCGGCGTCCGCGACCGCTTGCTCGATCCGCTCGGCGGTCGCTTCCGGCCCGGCCGTGACGCGCGCCCAAGCCAGCGAGTGGCTTACCTCAAGCACCCGCTGCACTCCGGGCACCAACTGAAGCGCCTCAGTGACATGGTGCTCGCAGCGTGGGCACGTCATGCCGTCCACTTCGATGCGCAATTCTCGCGCGGCGTTCACGGGTGTGGGCCTCTTCTTCAGAGCTTACCTGCCCCCGGGGCGTCGCGAGGCGTGAGTGGTATCAGGCAGGACCGTCGCACCGAAGCCGGTGAGGCGGGCAAGATGCGCCGCGATCTGCGACGGCGTGACTCGGGCCGCGTCGTATTGAACCACACCTAGGCTGTCACCCAGCGTTACCGTCGCGCTGTAGATCCCGGCGAGCTGTCTCAGGGCGAGACGCGCTGTTGCGGGGCAGCTTCCGCAGGTCATGCCTGAGATGTGCAGGCGGACGATGCTCGTGTCCGGCGACTGAGAGTCGAGTCGTGCGATCTGCCGCGAGGCGGCCGGGCTCCAGGTGCCGGCCGCCGGGCACACGATCGCGGAGCCGGTGAGTGCGGTCGTGAGACATAGCACTGCCTTCAGTGATACCAGCATGCGGACCTCCTATTCGAGAACGAACTGAGACCACCACGGGAATGTGAGCAGCGGGATCGCGACGATCGTCGCAGCCCACAGCAGCAGCCTCATCCGGCGGCGAGCGATGGGGGAGGCACAGAGAGTCCCCTGCTCGCACGCTCGTCGCTCCTCACGGTGCAGCGTTACGAAGCCGAGGCCCAAGCTTACCATGGTTCCGGCCACGAAGTAGGGCCGTAGCGGTTCGAACGTCGCGGCGAGCCCAGCCCCGCTCAACCCCAAGGCCACGGCAACGAGGGGTCCGACGCAGCAGAGCGCGGACGCGACGGCGGCGACGACGCCCCCAGTCGCCGAGAGCAGCGTCTTAGTGGTTGCCGTTGGCATGGTCTTCCAGTGCCTCCAGAATGGGGCAGGCGGCCGTCGCCCGGCGTGCCTCACACGCCGCAGCCAGACGCGCAAGCGTCTGCTTCACGCGCCGAAGACTACGGATCTTCCGTTGGACCAGTTCAATCTTCTGCCTAACCGACCGCTCGACGGCGTCGCACGCGGTGCCGCGCCGGACTCTGAGGTCAAGCAACTCGCGGACCTCCTTCAGGGAGAAGCCGAGTTCCTGCGCGTGCTTGATGAATCGAAGTCGGCTGACTGCGTCCTCGGCGTACTGGCGATAGCCCGACGCGGTGCGGCCCGGGGCCACAAGCAGCCCGCGGCGCTCGTAATAGCGTATCGTCTGAATGTTGACGCCGGCCTCGGCGGCGACACGGCCGATAGTGAAAGGCATTGGCGACACCTCGGTTCATGCGACTGAAACGTAGACCCTGTACCATGGTATAGGGTCAAGGGGCACGGGTTCCAGGGCTTGGAGCTAGTGCTCTGTACGACTGGTGTCGGGACTGACGCAGGGATCGTGGGGCATGGTCCCCACCGTCCCGCTTCGGCTCACCACCCCGGATCGACAGGCGCTCGAGGCCCGGGAGCGGTCCCGCCACGGCCGCGGCGCCGACGCGCGGCGCGCGCGTGTGATTCTGCTTCTGGCCGGCGGCGCTAGCTGCGACCACATCCAGCAGACGGTGGGCTGCGGCCGCTCCGACATCAGCCGCTGGCGGAGCCGGTTTCTGGAACAGGGGGCCGCCGGGATGTCCGCCCGCCGCACGGGGCGGCGGCCGACGGCGATGACGCCGCGGAGGGGGGCGCGGATTCTGGCGTGGACGCGGCGGAAGCCCCTCGATGGGTCGACCCACAGGAGTACGCGCGGGCTCGCGAAGGCGCTCGGCATCAGCCTCCCTTCACGACTCGGGGCACGCCAATGGGGTGCGCTGGTTCACCCGTGGATGCGGCCTCCAACCGAGACGGGCCGCTTCACGCAGGTCGGAGCCACGGTGGGCACGCCGGCCTACCTGAGCCCCGAGCAGCGGCCGGCGAGCGATGACGGGAGGAGCGACCCCTTCGCGTCCGGGTGCGCCGGGTTCGAGATGCTCGCCGGAGCAGGTCGCCTTCTCCGACTCCACGGTGCAGGCTACGATCGCGTGCCGCTTCGTGCACGCGCCGCCGCCCGTGGCATCCCTTCGCCCCGATGTGCCGGCCGCAGTCTCGCAGCTGCTGACGCTCCGAGTTGGTCAGTGAACGGGCGGCGGGTCCGTGGAAGCAGCATGCTCGCCACGCAGCACCGGGCCGACGGCGGCCCGCGAGCTCACACCGAGCTTCGCAAACACCTTCTCGGTGTGCCGGCGCGCCGTGTGGGGGCTGATGCCAAGCGCGGCGGCGATGGCCTCGTTGC
>CAZVKD010000146.1:0-7940 GCA_964627675.1 uncultured Gemmatimonadaceae bacterium | reverse complement strand
GGACCGTCATCCGTCTCGAGGGCGAAGCTTTCGGGGGGCGAAGGGGGCGCACTCACACGCGCCGGAAGTGGAGGAGAACATGATCCCCCAGCAGGGCGAGCGGACCGGTTGCGGCGCGGTCCAGGCGTTCCAGCGCGCCGAGCAGTCGCGGGAACCGCGAAACGGTCGGCTCGGCCGCGCTGGGGGGCACGAAGATGCCGATCCCGCGAATCCGGACCAGCTCGAGATGGGGCGCGAGCGCCCGGGCCACGGCGCGGTGGGTCGGGTACCGCACGGTGAACGCGCGCGCTCCGATCCGCGCCGGCACCTCGGCTTTGGAGAAGCGACGGAACGCCGCGCGAGGGTCGCCCTTCAGCAACTGCACGATGACCTCGCCCACCGACCAGGGCCCGAACATGACGAGCAGCACAGGGGCCCGCGGGCGGAGCAATGGTGCCAACGATGCCGCGAACGGCCGGAGGTCGGCGAGGCAGTTCAGCGCGGCGAAGTTCGAATAGGCGCCATCGAATGGTGGGGGCATTGAGGCCGGGCCGGCGTGGTGAAGGTCCGCGAGTCGCTCGATCGTCAGCCGGAGCAGCTGGATGCGATGCTCGAGGTTCGCGGAAGCGACCTTCAGCCGGGCGCGGTCCAGCATGGATGGGGCCCCATCCGTGAGAAGCACGCGGAAGCCCCGAGCACCAAGGGCCAGCGCGTCCTCTCCGGTCCCGCCGCCGATATCGAGGAGCGTGCTTCCCGGGGCGAACGCGCGGAGCAACTCCCGCTGGACCGCGCGGCGTTGGGCCCGCACGCTGGCCCACCGGCCGTACCGCTCGTCGAACTGAGGTGCGACAGCGTCGAACGCCTGCACCGCCGGCGGGAGATCTCGCCCAGGCATCGAACCCGACTCGCCGTGGCGGTCTCCCTCGGAGGGGTCGCGGTTCACCCGTCGGTCGCTGACTATGCCGGCGTCCGGACGCGGCACTCCTGCTGGGCGCGGCGGAGTTCCTCCCAGTCGTCGTCACGATGCGTTCTGGTGGACACCTCGAGGTGCAGGAGGTCACGCACGCGCTTGTAGAAGGTGGTTGTGTACGTTCCCTGGAACATCATGGCCAGATCGTCGCTGTCCTCCCAATTCGTCTTGGAACCGAGCTCGATTCGTACCTGCTCATAGAACCGCGTACCGGGCAGCGGATAGGAGACCGAGACCCCGACCTCGTCGGGCTGCTCGGCTCGGATGAGGTCCCGGGTCATCAGGATGTCGGCCCAATCCTCTCCCCGGTAGCCGAGCTGGATGAACCAGCCACAGCGGATGCTGCAGCGTCGCAGTTCCCGCGTGGCGGCGCGTATCTGCGCGATCGTGCTGCCCTTGTCCATGGCCTTCAGGATGCGTTGAGAGCCGGATTCAACGCCGAGCCACACCTCCTCGGCCCCGGCCTCCGCCAGCGCCGCCACCACTCGCGGTGTCATCAGGTTGACGCGCGACTGCATCATGAAGGCCGTTCGCGCGTCGCGGCGCCGGACCTCCTGCGCGAAGCTCTCGATCCATGGCGGTGTGAGTCCGAAGATGTCGTCGGCGAACCACACGTGGTCCGGGCGGATGGTCTCTCGCAGCTCGAGCAGCTCCGCTGCGACGTTTTCCGGCGTCCGTTGCGAGTACCGCGTACCGAACAGCGGTTTGGCACACCAGTTACACCGATAGGGGCAGCCGCGCGAGGTGACCATGTTCCACGACAGGCGCCCGTGCGCTCGGGTCCACGCCCGCCGGTACGTGTCCGCGTCCACGAGGTCCCAGGCCGGGAACGGGAGCTGGTCGAGCGTCGACAGCGGCGGGCGCGTGGGTGTGCGATGAACGCGGCCGCCGTTCCCGGGTTCCGGCACGACGAGGCCGGCGATCTCCCGCGCGTCTCGGCTCGCGGTGTCGCACCAGCTGCGGAGCAGGTCCAGCACGCCCGGTTCCGGATCCCCCAGGACCACCGCGTGCGCGCCGGCGCCGATGTACAGGTCGGGGCGATCGGTGGGATCTGCGCCGTTCACGATGACCTTCGCTCCGGCGGCCCGTGCCACCCGCACCATGTGCAGTCCGGCCTCTCGCATCCGCAGGGTGCACATCTTGGTGACGAAATTGAAGTTGTCTTCGACGATGACGACCACGGACGGAGACACGCGACCCACTGTTTCGTCGAATTCGGCGACGCCGGATGCCAACGTCGCGTCGAACAGGTGCACGTCGAAGCCGTGTTGCCGCAGCACCGATGCCACGATGAGGGTGGCAAGCGGTGGGTAGGGCTTCATTCTCTCCCACTGCTTGGCGTCATGGGTCAGGTAGTAGGAGTGGGCCAGCAGTACCACAGGAGAGCCTGACGAGGAAAGGGGCATCTATCCCACCTCCTGATGCGCAGCGGACGATGGGCGCCGGGGCTCCTTCGGAGACGCTGGAGGGCCTTCGGAGCCGGAAGAGACCGGGATGATCCATTCGGCTGTAGCATAACCCTTCGTGAGGTCGGGAGGGGAGGCGGGCGGCCACCAGGCGCGCGCCGGGACGCGATGCTGCTCACTTGGTAAAGCACAAGCCCATCAGCAGCGGGAGGTCGCGATCCCGTTCGTATTGCTCCAGGCGGTTGGCCGCCGCGTAGAACCGACGCACCTCAGGCCCGACGGCCAGGTCGAGTCGCGCCACCGGGGTGAGACCTGCGGATCCGGCACACGCGGTATGTTGGTCCGCCTGGTAGACGAACGACCGAATGGCCCGAGTGTTCCCCTGCTCGTCTTTGAACGTCCGACGGTGTCCGGCGCGCAGCGCGGCGCTATGGAAATCCGTGACCAGCACGCGGCCGCCTGGTCGAGTGACCCGCGCCAGCTCGGTGTATGCCGCGGCGAGAGCTGGGACGTATCCCAGGGTGAGGCGGCACCACACGATGTCGAAAATCGCGTCGGTCAGGGGAAGCGCCTCGACGCGGCCCACAACGAAGCATCGGCCGTTGTGCACCGCGGACCGGAGCATGGCCAGGCTGCGGTCGAGCCCGACCGCGAGGCGAACGGATCCGGGTCCCCGGGACGGGAGTCCGCGTGCCGGCCCGCAGCCGACGTCGAGCAGGGTTGCGTCGGCCACCGGCGGGCACAGGTGCCGGGTTGCGATGTCGTCCAGCGCGGTCAGTGGGTTCTCGTCATACGTGGAGGCCCATTGTTGAACGGCTTCGCCGGGGTCCAGCATGGCGGGTTCGCCGAGACTGAAGCCGTCATCCACCGGTCCGTCGGCGATCACGGCCGGCGAGCCAGCCACAGGTCGAACCGGGACGGCCGGCGATTGCCTGCCAGCGCGGACAGGATGGGACGGAGTTCATATCGCAGGGGGTACCACACGCGACGCCGCTGCCACGTGAGGCCCATGGGTCGTGAGGCCGTCGCCAGACGTTCGGGGGTCAGGTACTCGATGCATTGGAGGGCCATGAGATCTGCCGCGCGGTCGCCGAACCGGGTCGCCGCTTCGCGGTGCTTCTCCTCCACCATGGCGTCGCCGTGGGACTCATTGGGGTAGAAGGGGGAATCGAGAATGACAATGACGCCGCCTGGCCGCACCACGCGGGCGGCTTCCGCGAGAACGCGGGCGAGGTCTTGGGCGTAATGGATTGAGGCGTTGAAGACGGCGAGGTCGAACCGGCCCTGTGCGAGGGGGAGCTGGTCGAAGGAGGCGGCCACGCGCGGGAACATCCGGGCGAGGTGGGTCGCGTAAGGCGTGGCGGCCCCGAGGCCGTCCACCGCGTCGCACCGAACGTCGACCGCCACGGCTTCGTGCCCGAGTTGCGCGATGCGGTAGCAGAGCCATCCGTTGCCCGCGCCGAGGTCCACCACGTGGACCGGCCGGGGGGCGACGTCGCGAGCGTATGGTTGGAGGACCGCGGCTACGAATCGCCGGTAGGTGCGGCGGCGGATCTGCCACTGGCGCGCCTGGCGTCCCGCCCGCAGGTCCGGCAACGCCAACTGCTCCGCCAAGCCGCCTGTCCCCCGTCCTTCCGCTTGCCGGTGCAGAGCGTAGGCGTGCCGGAAGCGACGCAGTCGCTCGGCGCGGTCGAGGTCGGCAGGAGACATGGCGGTCTATCCCGGCGCGGCGCCGCGTGCTCGTCCGGGGGTCGCAGCGGCAATCAGTGCCTTCCCCAGCGCCACCCATCCCGCAGCCGCGGTCGGGTGGTATCTCACGGATCGGAGCGCCGCTAGCACGGAGCGTGAGTACGCACCGCACCGTCGGTTTTCGTCGGCCAGCCAGGCGACATGGCTTGCCAGTTGGCGGTAGCACATCCGTCCCGAGCGCCCGTGCAGTCGGCGGCCGAGCTTCTGGTAGACTCGCACCCAGGCCTCGTGGGCCGCCCGGCGGTCGGCCTGGTGTGAGTCTGCGTGGGCGCGGATCGCCGCGAGGCGCTCCGACAGCGCCAGCGCCTGGCTGGCATGCGCGAGGCGAAACCAGAGATCGTAGTCGTGGCAATAGTGGAGGGACTCGTCGAAGCCGCCGGCGCGGTCCAACAGCTCCCGCCGCACGGTCACCGTGCTGGTCGCGACGATGGCGTCGATCGGGATCAGCGCGTCCAGAATCCACCCTGAGTGAGGCACCCAGGCCTTCGCGGTGGCATCCGGCAGCGGGGCGCCAGTTGCGTCAATGCGGCGGTAAAACGTGTAGCTCCAGCCGGCCCACGGCGCGCGTTCCATCGCGGCGAGTTGGCGCTCCAGTTTCTCCGACTCGAACAAATCGTCCGAGTCGAGGAAGGCGACAAACGTTCCCCTGCCCGCGGCGATCCCGCGGTTGCGGGCGGCGGCGGGATTTCCCCCGTTGCCGTGGCGCAGCACTTTGATCCGGCGCGGATCGAGCCGGCGTACGCGCTCGGGCGTGTCGTCCGTGGAACCGTCGTCCGTGACGACGAGTTCCCAGTCCGCGGCTGTCTGGGCGATCACCGACTGAGCCGCCGCGACAGCGAGGTCGCCGCGATTGCGCGTGGGCATCACCACGGAAACCAGCGGCTCCCGAGCAGCGGCAAAGTTCGCCATCGGCGTTAATATACGGTGACCGAGAAACGCAGCCGAGGAGCGCGTGTGCAGGTGGCGCTGATAGTCCCGGGGGGAGTGGACCGGGGCGGAGAGGAGCGCGTGATTCCGGCGCTGCTCTGGCTGATCGAACGCATCGCGCGCCGTCACGACCTGCAGGTGTTCGCGCTCTATCAGGAACAGTCGCCCACGCGGTACGAACTCCTGGATGCCACGGTGCACGTCATGGGGCGGAGGCTGAGCCGGGCGCGTACGCTCGCCTCCCTCCTCCGCCACCATCGGCGGGCTCCCTTCGACGTGGTGCACGCGTTCTGGGCGACGCCGCCGGGCGTGCTGGCCGTGACGGTCGGGCGTCTGATCGGGCGTCCGGTCGTGTTGCATCTGGCGGGAGGGGAACTGGCCGCGTGTCCGGAAATCGAGTATGGTGGCTTTCTCCGATGGCGCGGGCGGATGTGGGTGCGGTACGCCGTGCGCGGTGCGACATGCGTGACCGCGGCCAGCAGCCCGATGCTGGACGCCGCGCGCAGGGTTCGACGAGACGTGGAGCGCGTGCCGCTGGGCGTTGATCTCATCCGCTGGCCACCCCGGGATCCGCGCCCGCGAGACCCGTCGCGGCCGGCCCAATTGCTTCACGTCGGAAGCATCAATCGGGTCAAGGATCATGCGACGCTGCTCCAGGCGGCTGCCATGCTCGCCGGCTCCGGGACGGCGTTCCACTTGCACGTCGTGGGCGAGGACACCCTGGGCGGGGTGGCGCAGTCCCTGGCGCGCGATCTGGGGCTTGGCGGGCGGGTCACGTTCCACGGATTCCTGTCGCACCGTTCCCTCCGGCCGTTGGCGGAAACCGCGGATGTGCATGTCGTGACCTCCCGGCATGAAGCCGGACCGGTCACGCTCCTTGAAGCGGCGGTGCTGGGAATCCCGACCGTTGGAACCAGTGTCGGGCATGTCCGCGAATGGGCGCCCGACGCCGCCGTCGCGGTTCCCGTGGGGGATGCCGCGGCGCTCGCCGAGGCGCTGGGTGGGTTGCTCCGGGATGAGGATGCGCGGCTTCGAGTCGCCCGCGTAGCGCAGGTGCGAGCGTGCCGTGAAAACGCGGACTGGACGGCCGAGCAGATCCTGGCTCTCTACGACCGGGTTGTCCGCGTTCAGAGGGCCGCGTGACCGGGCCGGGCGGCGTGCGGGGGAAGGATCCTCTCGGCCGTGACATCACGCTGGAGCACGTGGTCCTGTTGCCCGTGCTCGGCGTTCCCGTCCGCTTCGCCTCCAATGACCGACTGGTTGCGACGGAGGTGGAGAGGCGATACGGCGTGTGGCGCCGGCTCGAGCACAACTCGGCGCTGCTCGCATCCGGCGCCGTGAGCGTGCGCCTCATCGTTTACCACGACGGCCCCGGCGGGCTCGGTCACTCACGCCTGGCGTACCGGCTTCCGGATCCCGACCGCCTGGTCGCGTTCGGGCCTGGGGCGTTCGGGGTTGCCGACCTCGGCCGCAAGGACGCTGTGGCCTACGTGACGCCGGCGCTGGTCGCGGCGTCTGACCGTTTCCACACGGAGCTGCTGGAGACGATCACGCTCTTCCTCGCAACTCACGAAGATCGGCAGCCGCTACATGCGGCCGCCGTGACCAGGGGCGGGGCCGCCCTGTTGCTGGCGGGCCCCAGCGGCATCGGCAAGAGCACGCTGGCCTACGCGGCAGCGGCCGGCGGCTTCGACGTTCTGAGCGATGACGTCACGTACGTGCAGGTCCGGCCTCAGCTGCGCGTATGGGGGAAGCCCGGTCAGCTGGGCTTGCCGCCGGATGCCGGGAAGTTCTTCCCCGGGCTGGCGGACCTGGTGCCCGTCATGCGGCCGGACGGCGGGCAGAAGCTGGTGGTGGAGACCTCGGTGCCTGCCGGCGTTCACGGCCTCGTCGCGTTTCGCGCTCGTGTGTGCGTGCTTGCGCGGGGGAGCAGGCCGGCGCTGGAGGCCGTGAATGCGGCGGCTATCCGCGAGCGCCTGCTGTCGTCCATCGAGCCGGGATTCGATCTTTTCCGGCACACCATCGCCCACGCGGTGGACGTGCTGGCTGCGCCCGGCGGCTGGTGTCTCACGGTGGGGGACTCCCCGTCGGCCGCGGTGGCGCTTCTGCGCCGGGCGATGGACGCCGACGGCTGGACGGCCGAGAGACCCAACCGTTCCGCCCGGCCGTGAGGGTGCGGGCCCCGCTGGTGTCCGTCGTGATCCCGACATTCAACCGGCGGGCCCAACTGGCCGAGGCGATCGCCTCCGTGCGATCGCAGACATACCCGTCGTGGGAGCTCATTGTCGCGGATGACGGCTCCAGTGACGGCACGCCGGCCTACTTGCGAGAGGTGGGCGACGAGAGAATCCGCGCCCACCTGCTTCCGCACACCGGTAGTCCGTCGGTTGCGAGGAACACCGCGTTGCGAGATGCCCGGGGCGCCTATGTGGCGTTTCTCGACTCCGACGACCTCTGGCTCCCGGACAAACTGACAAAGCAGGTGGATGCGTTGCATCACGCTCCGTCGCGCCGGTGGAGTTACACGGATTACACGCGGTTGTCCGAGACCGGCGCCGATGTGACGCATCGCCTGCCCTCGGCGACGCCCGGCACGGATCGGGTGTTGTGCGCGCTCCTGCGTTTCGAGATCGCCGTGGCGATGCCGACGGTGATGGTGGAGCGAAGCCTCGCCGAGGAGGTGGCGGGCTTCGACGAGTCGCTGCGGTACTGCGAGGACTACGAGTTCTTCTTTCGTCTTGCGCTCGCGGGTCCGGTGTGCGTCGTTCCGGAACGACTGACGGTGGTTCGCGCCCATGCGCCCAACAGGGATCCGGATCACCGCCTGGACGCCCACCGGCACTGGATCCGGGCCTATGACAAGTTGCGGGCACTAACGCCGGACCCGGTGGTCGGGAGACTCTGCCGGC
>CAZVKD010000145.1:0-7946 GCA_964627675.1 uncultured Gemmatimonadaceae bacterium | reverse complement strand
CATGCCGCGGCGCCGGGCCCACCGCCCGTTCCCGTCCATGATGATGGCTACGTGCAGTCCGCTCATGTCTTCTCCAGCGCGTCGCGCGCGGCGCTCAAGAGTCCCTCCATCTGCAAGAGATAGGCCTCCAGGGCCCGGCGTCCCTTGGGGGTGAGCCGGTATTCCGTCCTGGGCCGGCGATCCTCGAATCCCTTGGTCACGCGCACGTACCCGGCCTCTTCGAGCTTGCGGGCGTGCACGCTCAAGTTCCCGTCGGTCGTCTTCAGCACCTCGCGCAACTCGGCGAACGTCAGGCTGTCGTTCGCCGCGAGCGCGGAGACGATCCCCAGCCGGATCCGCTCGTGGATGAGGCGATCCAGCTCCTCGGCCGACGGGTTGTTACCCGCCGTGGCGCCGGACGATGTACGCACCGAAGGCAAGGTGCAGACCTCCAAACCCCAGCGCGAGCAACACGGGTCCGTAGGCCGGGACGAGCAGGGCCACGGCACCGAATCCCACGAACTCGATGCCCATCCAGCGCAGCGCGTTGACCGAGAACACGCCCCCGGCGGTCACACCGGCGCCGTAGAGCGCGAGCCACGTTCCCGGCAGCAGGTGCTGCGCCCCGGTTTTCACCAATGCGATCGTCAGCAGCGCTCCGCTCAGCAAGGCGGGCGCCATCACCCACGTGATCTTCCGCAAGGCGGCGGACCACAGTGGTGCCTCGAGCTTCCGCGCCTTGAGCGCGGTCGAAACCGCAGCCACGGCCACGGACAACGCGGCCGCCGGTACCCACACCCTGAGGTCCGCCGTGACCCGCGTGCTCCAGGCGAGGCCCGCGGCGAGCAGCCCCAGCGCGCCCACGGCCACCAACCCCCAGCCGGAGACGGCGGTGAAGGTGGACGCGGATTCCATGGTGCGGCGGATGTAGGCCAGCGTTTCCTTGGCGTCCTGGTGCTCATGGATCGGCGTGGTCACAACGCCCCCGGGTCTGGGTGAGTAAAGCACTTTGCGGAATAAAGTAACGTACGTGGGGCGAGGCGCAAGCGCGGAGGCGATCCCTGGAGGGCGGGCCACCTGGCCCTAAGTGACGCGGAGAGGCCCACATCGCCTCACGATCGCCGGTCAGCGCCGGCCCTGCGCTGTCCGGCCTTCTCCTGAGGACTTGAACCCACGCGCAAGGTGATTAGAATGCCCCCCACTTCCAGCAGCTCCCGAAGCACACTCGAAATGTCGCTCCTGACGCTCGAATCCGTCGCCAAGTCGTTTGGGCACGTCGTTGCCGTGGACGGTGTGTCCTTCACCATTGATCGCGGGCAGGTGGTGGGGTTCCTGGGGCCCAATGGGGCGGGGAAATCCACCACCATGCGCATGATCACCCAGCTGTTCGAGCCGGACCGGGGCGAGATCCGGTTGGACGGCGTGCCGCTGTCCGAGGCGGGCCGGGCGGCGAAGCGGCGCATCGGCTACCTGCCGGAGAACAACCCGCTGTACGGTGACATGCTGGTGTCGGAGTATCTGGATTTCATCGCCACGCTTCGCGAGCTCGCGGGTCAGGCGCGCGCGCGGGCGATTGACTCGGCGGTGGCGGCGACCGACATCGGCGGCGTGTACTACCGGCCCATCGGCGAGCTGTCCAAGGGCTACAAACAGCGGGTCGGCCTGGCCCAGGCCATCCTCCACGAGCCGGACCTGCTGATCCTCGACGAGCCCACCGAAGGGCTCGATCCCAACCAGCGGGCGGAGATCCGCCGGCTGATCTCCGAATTGGGCAAGGATCGCACGGTGCTGCTCTCCACGCACGTGCTGGGCGAAGTGCAGCAGGTCGCCGGCCGGCTCCTGATCATCCATCGCGGGCGTATTGCCGCCGACGGGCCGGTGGGCCAACTGGTGGCTCAAGCCGAGGGCGCCGTCACGGTCTCGGTCGAGGCCGCCGGGGCCGGGATTCCGGAGGCGCTGCGCGCCATGGCGGGCGTGCGCCGCATTGCCGATGAGCGAACGCGAGACGGCCGGACGGCGGTACGGGTCTTGGCCGACGCCAGGCGGGACATCCGGCCCGAGGTCTTCAGGCTCGCGGCCGCCAAAGGGTGGACCTTGTACGAGCTGCATCAGCAGGCGGGGAGTCTGGAGGATCTGTTCCGGCAGCTGACGGCTGGCGAGGGAGACGGGGGAGGGACGGCGGCAGGGGTGACCGCTCGGGGCGGCGATGAGCGAGCCGGGGGGACCGCATGAAGGCCGCGTGGATCATCGCAAGGCGGGAACTGAAGGTCCTGTTCGATCATCCCACGGGCTACATCCTCCTGATCGTGTTCGTGGGCATCAACGACTTCCTCTTCTTCCGCCAGGCCTACTTGCTGAACGCCGCCACGTTGCGGCCCATGATGGATCTCCTGCCGTGGATGTTCCTGTTCTTCGTCCCGGCGGTGACCATGCGGGCGGTGGCGGAGGACGCGCGTACGGGGACGCTCGAAGTCGTGCTGGCCCAACCTGTCACCGAGCCGGAGCTGCTGTTCGGCAAATACTTGGGTCAGGTGCTGTTTCTGTGGATCGCCCTGGCGCTCACGCTGCCGGTCTGCTTCGGTCTTTCGATCGGCGCCGATCTCGAGGTGGGCATGATCGTGGCCCAGTACGCTGGCGCGGCGCTCCTCGCCGCGGGGCTCGCGGGGGTGGGGCTGTGGGCGTCCGCCATCAGCCGAAATCAGATCACGGCATTCATCATCGGCGTGTTCGTGATGTTCCTGCTGGTGTTGGTGGGGCTGGACCCGTTGCTGGTGGGCTTGCCGCCGGTGCTTTCCAACGTCGCGGCACAGCTCGGCGTGTTGTCCCATTTCGTGAACATCGGCCGCGGCGTGATTGACCTGCGCGATGCGATCTACTTCATCTCTCTGGCGGGCATCTTCCTGCTGCTGGGCTATCTCGCGCTCATGACCCGCAAGCTCACGCCGCGGGGCGAGACGCTGAAGCGACTGCGGCTCGGCACCGCGTTGCTCATCGCCGCGCTCGTGGTGGTGAACCTGTTCGGGCGGCACATCGGTGGCCGGCTCGACCTGACGCCCGGCAACGCCTACACCCTGTCGCGCGCCACCAGGCAGCTGGTGCGGAATCTTCCCGATCTCGTCACGATCAAGTTGTTCGCCTCCAAGGAACTGCCGACCGAGGTCGCACTGCTCCAGCGCGATCTGCGCGACCTGCTCGACGACTATCGCTCGGCCGGCCGCGGCAAGATCCGCGTGGTGATCGGCGACCCTGGCTCCGACAGCGCGATGATGCAAGACGCCCGCGCGATCGGGATCCCCTCGGTGCAGTTCAACGTGGTGGGGCAGGGCGAGCTGAAAGTGAAGGAGGGATACCTCGGCCTGGCCGTGCAGTACGCGGGACAAAACAAGACGATTCCCTTCGTGCAGCGGTCCGACGATCTCGAGTATCGGTTGTCGTCATACATCCGGTCGCTCACGGTCACGGAGCGCCCGCGCCTGGGCCTGCTGACCCCCGCCGCTAATCCTCAGGTGCAGCGCAACTTCAACCAGCTGCGCCAGGCGCTGGAGGAAAACTACGACGTCCGGACCCTGAGTCTGGAGTCGGACTCGCTGGTCCCCGGGCGGCCCAAGCTGATTCTGTCAGCCGGCTCGCCGGACGAGATGGCCGACAGCGTGATCGAGCGCGTGAAGACGTACCTGGCGGGCGGGGGAGCCGCGCTCATCATGGCGTCCGGCATGCAGCTGCCCGACCGATCGTTTTTCGCCATGCCGCGCCAGCCGGCCTGGAATCGCGTGCTCGCGCCCTACGGCGTGTCGGTGCGATCGGATATGGTGTTCGATCATCGGTCCAACGAGCGCGTGGTGATGCCCTCGCAGTTCGGCATGCGGGTGCTGATCCCCTATCCCTTCTGGGCCAGGGTGCTGAGCACGCGGGCTTCGGTGGTGAACGAGCAGGTACCGGGCGCGTTCTATCCCTGGGGGTCGAGCCTCGATACCACGGGCGCAAGGCCCGGGACGCTGGTGCCGCTCCTGGTGACGAGCGGCGCGGCTGGGGTGAAGTCGTCCGACGTCTTCCTCGAGCCGACGCAGCAGTTCCCCACGGACAGTCTGGCCGTCCGCCTGGTGGCCGCGCTGGTGAACCCGCTGGCGGCCGAGAACGACTCGGGACCCCGGGGCCGCCTGATCGTGATCGGCAATGAGGACTTCACGTCCGACCGGAACGTGCAGAACGCGCCGGAGAACCTGGCGCTGGTGATGAACGCCGTGGATTGGCTGGCGCAAGACGAGAGTCTGATCACCATCCGCGCGAAGGAACGCACCCCGCCGCCGCTCGTGTTCAGCAGCCAGGGCGTGCGGGACACCGTGAAGTATGCCAACGTGGGTGGCGTGCCGGCCGCGCTCATCCTGCTCGGCGCGCTGCGGTTGCTGCGCCGGCGCCGCCTGGCCGACCGCCCCTACCAGGCGCACGGGGCAGTCGCCGTATGACGCCGCGCCAACTGCGGCAGGTCGCCTTGGCGCTCGCCGCCCTCGTCTTCCTCTGGGGGGCGGTCGAGATCTTCTCCTCGGATAGCGACGACCTGACCGGCGATTTCGCGTTACCGGCGGTCACACCGGCGGACGTGGACACGGTGCGACTGGTGCGTCCCAGCGATACGCTGCTGTTGGCCAGACACGATTCGGTCACCTGGACGGTGAACGGCTTCGACGCCTCCACGGACGCCGTGACGCAGCTGTTCGACGCCGTGACGAAAGCCACGGTGGCCGAGCTGGCAGCCCAGAGCGCGGCGTCGCACGGCCGCATGGGCGTGGACAGCGCCAAGGGCAAGCGACTCGTGTTCCTGCGCGGCGGGGACACGGTGGATCAGCTGATCGTGGGCGAGCGGGGGCCGGGCTGGACGGGCGCCTACGTGCGGCGGCCGGGCCAGGACGACGTGTATCTCATTCGCGGCGAACTGCCCACCGTGACCGACAAGATGCTCGAGGACTGGCGGGACAAGCGGATCGGTTCCATCGAGCCGGACAGTGTGACCGAGGTGCGAGTGGAGCGGCGTCACGGCTCCTACACGCTGCGGCGCGCGGAGAGTGGCTGGCAGATCGGCACGGCGGCGGCGGACACGGCCGAGGTGCGGCGGATGCTGGATCAGTGGCGGAACCTTCAGGCGGCCGGGTTCGCGACCCCGCAGCAGGAAGACTCCACCGACTTCCGCCGGCCGGATCGCAAGGTCACGCTGCTGGGCGAGCGGGGACCGTTGCTCGAGCTGGCACTCGATTCCGCCGCGTACTGGTGGTGGGGCAAGAAGAGCGACGGGAAGTACGTCTATCGCATCGAGAGCTGGCGGATGGATCAGTTGATGCCGGCGGACTCGACGTTGAGGAAGAAGTAGCGCGTCGGACGACCGGGAACGACCGTCGCGGCGGTCGTCCGATCTGACCGCCCCTACTCCAGCAGTTCTTTCACCCTCCCAAACACCCGGTCCCACATCCGCCGAGTCAGACGCCCGGTGTTGGTGTTCTGCCGGCTCGGGTGATACGACGCCACCAGGTGTGTTCCATCAGGCAGCCGGGACACGGCGCCGTGGGCAAACGCCGGCCGCTCGTTCGGCGTGAGTCGTTCCCACCAGCCTGATGCCCGCAGGACGCTCTGGTGCGCAATCCGGCCCAGCGCCAGCACGACCCGGATTCGGGTGAGCAACCGGAGTTCGCTCGCCAGGTACCGCCGGCATCGGCCGAGTTCGGCCGCCGTCGGCTTATTTCCCGGCGGGGCGCACCGTGCCGCGGCGGTGACGTAGCAGTCGGTGAGCGTGAGGCCGTCATCGCGGCTCACCGAGGCGGGCTGGCTGGCGAAGCCGAAGCGGTGCAGCGCCTGGGACACCCAGGTCCCGCTCGAGTCCCCCGTGAACATCCGGCCGGTGCGATTGGCCCCGTGTGCGGCTGGCGCCAGCCCGACAATGAGCAGTCTCGCGTCGGGATCACCGAATCCTGGTACCGGCTTGCCCCAATACTCCCAGTCGCGGAACTCGGGTTTCTTCTCGCGGGCGACCTCGCGACAGTACGCGATGAGGCGGGGGCAGGCGGTGCAGTGAATGATCCGGCGGGAGACGGTGGCGAGGGACCGGGAGGGCCTCGGCGGATGGATGCGTGCCGCTGAGGCGGTACCAGGGGCGGGAACCGGCGCCGGTGGCTTGAGTCCTGTCGAGCCGATGGGGCGCTTGCCGCTCAGCCGTCCCGTCCGCTCGGTCTTACCGTCTGTGCCGCCGCTCCCGACCATGCCGCCTTACCCTGCCTGCCCCCGTTTCGCCATCTCTTCCGCCCGCAGCTCCCTCCTCAGGATCTTGAGCACCGAACTACGCGGCAGCGCGTCGCGGAATTCGATCTCGCGAGGGACTTTGTAGGGCGCCAGCTGTTCCTTGCAGTACACCAGCAGCTCGTCCACCGAGGTTCGTATCCCCGGCCGAAGCACGACGAAGGCCTTGATGCTTTCCCCGCGCTTGTGGTCCGGAATGCCAATGCTCGCGGCTTCGAGCACGGCGGGATGGGCGGTGAGCACCTGGTCAATCTCGTCGGGATACACGTTGAAGCCGCTCGAGATGATCATGTCCTTCTTGCGGCCCACGATGAAGTGGTAGCCGTCGTCATCCACGCGGCACAGGTCGCCGGTGTAGAGCCAGCCGTCACGCAGCACCTTGGCCGTCTCGTCGGGTTTGTTCCAGTAGCCGCTCATGACCTGAGGGCCCGCGAGCAGCAATTCCCCGACTTGGCCCGGAGGCTTCACCGTCACGCCGTCTTCGGCGTCCACCACCTTTGCGTCGGTGCCGGGCAGCGGTACGCCGATGCTCCCGACCTTGCGGGTGCCGAACAGCGGGTTGCAGTGCGTCACCGGGGACGTTTCGGTGAGGCCGAACCCCTCCGAGATCTTTCCCCCGGTCAGCTCCTCGAACCGGCGCAGCACCTCCACGGAGAGCGGCGCCGACCCGGAGTTGCAGAACTTCACGCTGGAGAGATCGACCTTGGCGATTCCCGGAAACTGATTGATGGCCTGGAACGATGCCGGCACCGCGGCCATGAGGGTGATGCGGTGCTTCACGATCGCCTCGATGATCGCGGCGATGTCGCGGGGGTTGGGAATCAGCACGTTGGTCGCCGCGAGCCCGATGGCGAGGTTCATGGAGACCGTGAGTCCAAAGGAATGGAAGAACGGCAGCGCGCCCAGGACGACCTCGCGCCCTTCTTCCGCGCGCGCGAACCAGGCGCGCATCTGCTGCAGGTTGCACGACAGGTTGCGCTGGGTGAGCATCGCCCCTTTGGAGACCCCGGTGGTCCCGCCGGTGTAGAGCAGCGTCGAGAGATGGTCCATGCCGATCGTGACCGCCGGCGGCGAGGGCGGGGTGCGACGCACGAGGTCGCGGAAGCGGTGCACGGTCGGGCCGGCCTCGAACGCGGCCATAAGCGGCGGCCGGGCGCGTCTGAGCTTGAGTGGGGCCAGCAGATCCAGCGGGAAGGCGAGGTATTCGGGGATCGAGCCCACCACGTAGTGACGCACGGCAAGCCGGCCCCGCATCTCGGCCACACGCGACGCGTAGATGTAGTCGGCGAGGATGGCGGCCACGCAGCCCGAGTCGTTCCACTGGTATTCGATCTCGCGCGGCGTGTAGAGGGGATTGGTGGGCACCGCCACGGCGCCCAGCGTCTGGATGGCGTAGTACGCGATCACAAAGTGCGGCAGGTTGGGGAACTGCACCGCCACGGGATCGCCCGGCGTCACGCCAAGCCGGGCGAGCGCCGTCGCGAGCCGGTCAACGTGGTCCTTCAGCTCGCGGTAGGTGAGCGTGCGGTTCCGGAAGATGAGCGCGGGACGGTCAGGGTAGCCGCGCGCCGCCCGGTGGAGCCACTGCGGCAGCGAGACGTCCTCGAACGCCAGGTCCGGGGGGACGCCGGCGTCGTAGAATTTGTGCCAGGGCCGGGGTTCCATTGGGGGGGGATAATTGGTCG
>CAZVKD010000144.1:7530-7948 GCA_964627675.1 uncultured Gemmatimonadaceae bacterium | reverse complement strand
GTGCAGATCGAGCTGGTGGATCCGTTCCCGGTTCGCGCCGCGGACGTGCAGCTGTATGCGGGGGTGGCCTACCGGGTCTATTGAAAGGCGGAGTGGGGCGTGCGGGGTATCGGGTAACGCCGCCTGGCTCGGGAACGTGCCTTTCCTACTCGGTCTTCTGGGCGACCGTCGAACTGCACTCCGCGCTCGTTGTTACTGCGGCCAGCGATTATTCGCCCGGTCCACATCGGGAAACGCACCCGCCGCGTCAATCTCGAAGCTTCGCACCGTCCTACCGGCCGGGATCGTGACCACCGCGCTTCGCTGGCCGGATAGCCAGTGCTCCACCGGCACCTCTTCCCGGATGGCCTGCCCGTTCGCCAGCGTGACGGTGATGCGCGCGGGCATGGGCACCAGGCCGCGATCCTCCACCACGATG
>CAZVKD010000144.1:6172-7520 GCA_964627675.1 uncultured Gemmatimonadaceae bacterium | reverse complement strand
GCGGGTGCCCTGCGGTCCCGTCTCCACCGCAGCCACCGCCTGATCCAGCGTCCAAGTTTCGTAGTACCAGCTGCGCCAGAACCAGTCCAGCGTCTTGCCGGTCACGTGATTGAACGTGTTGAAGAAATCCCAGGGCTTGGGGTGGCGGTAGGCCCAGCGCGTGAGATAGGTGCGGTAGGCCGGCAGAAACACGCTGTCCCCCAACATCGCCCGCAGCGCCACGAGGACGGTCGCCGGCTTGGCGTAGGAGGCGATGCCGCTCTGCTCCGGATAGAGGTAATCGGTCCAGCGCATCATCTCGCTCTCGTAGCCGGATTGCGCCGCGCGGACGTAGGCGTCCCGGTCCTCGAGATCCGGGTTCCGTCCCGGGTAGAATTCCTTCCTCACTTGATTCTCGTTGAACGTCGTCGTTCCCTCGTCCATCCACCCGTAGCGCCGCTCGTCCGTGCCCACGGTCATCGGCACCCACATGTGAGCGAACTCGTGGGCGATCACGTAGTAGAGGGCGGAGTCGGGCCGCCCGTTGTAGTTCCCGATCAACGTCATCATGGGGAACTCCATCCCGCCGCCGATGATGCCCGCGCCTTCGATCGCGCTCATGTGCGGCCAGGGATACGGCAGTCCGGTGAATCGCGACAAGGCGGCAACGGCGTGTTGTCCGAATCGCGCCGCGCTCCGCCACAGCGAAGCGTCCGCGCGGTATACCGCGTTCACCACGGCGTAGTCGGCGCGGCCATCCCCATCGCGGTCGCCCACCGGCGTTCGAACCGCGTCCCACTGCCCGTTGCGCGTCGCGCTGAACGCGACGTCACGCACGCGCTCCGCCGTGTAGCGCCAGGTGAGGCGACCGGCGGGATCTCGTGCGGTGACCGGCCCGCGCTGCCATGACTCGACGGAGACCACCGGCACGACGGTGTCGCTTCGTTCCGCCTGCCGCAGCCGGGTTCGCACATCCGCGGCGAGCACGGCGGCCTCGTTCTCCAGCCGCCCGGTTGCCATCACGAGCCACCCCTCCGGAACCTCGATCTCCACATCGTAGTCGGCAAAGCCCGCGTAGAACTCCGCGGAGCCGAGGTAGCGGTCCGTGTGCCAACCCACCACGTCGTCGTACACGGCCATCTGAGGGTACCAGTAGGCGATGAAGAACAGGTCGTCGCGGCTCCATCCCATGCGCCCGGCCCCGCTCTGCGGCACCTTGAAGGCCCAGGAGAGCGAGAGCTCGACCGAATCGCCCGGCAGGACCGGCGCGGGCGGCCGCAGGCGTAGGATCGTGCCGTCCACCTGGTAGGAGGGCTCGCGCCGCGGTCCCACCTCGAGTGCCCGACCGCCGGCCATGACCGAGATCAGT
>CAZVKD010000144.1:0-6162 GCA_964627675.1 uncultured Gemmatimonadaceae bacterium | reverse complement strand
CGGCTCGCGCCGGGCGCGTGGAGGTTCTGGTGCAGGTGGAGCGCCAGGGTGGCGAGCGTGTCGGGGGAGCGGTTGAGGTACCGGATGACCGCCGTGCCCTCGAGCCGCCTGGCCGCCACGTCCAAGCGGGCGCGGATCTGGTAGCGCGCGTCTTGCTGCCAGTATCGCGGCCCCGGTTCGCCGGTCACCGACCGCGTACCTCGCTCCAAGGCTCGGGCGAACTCCGGTGGGGGGACCACGGGCTCAGGTAAGGGGCGCCGCGGCTCCTGCGCGCGTGCCACGGCCGAAAGCGCGAGCACGAAAGCGGCGACGGCACGGCCGACGGGCGATCGAGTCATGTCTTCCCCTGTGGATCGCGGTGCGGGAGCAGGCTACCCACGCGCCCACTGCCGGGCAAGCCAGGCCAGGTCTGCTTGCGCCCCACCCCATCCGGCTGCAACTTGCCCCGCGTTCCCCAATGGAGGCTGCATGCTTCCCGTTCGCAAGGTCGCCGCCCCGCTGTTCCTGACACTCGTATCCGCGTGCGCTTCGGGAACGGGCGGCGGAAGCGGAGCGACGACGGCCGCCCCGCCGCGTCGCAGTTCCCCGGTGATCACCGCCCAGGAAATCGCCGCCGCCAGCGGCTCGTCGGCCTATGACGTCGTCCGACAGCTTCGACCCGCCTGGTTCGTCACGCGCGGCGGGAACGAACCGGTCGCCTACGTGGATGGGGTCCGCTACGGCACGCTGGATGACCTGCGCAACGTGGCCGTGGACACGATCCGCGAAATCCGCTGGATCGATTCCCGCGACGCGACCACGCGATACGGGACCGGCCACCAGGGTGGCGTGATCGAGGTCATCACGGTGCGCAGTCCGCGCTGAAAACGCGTCGCCCCGACCGATGTCCGGCCGGGGCGACGCCATCCTCGGGCTTCTGCCCGGCGTCAGTGTTGCCGGCCCTTGGCGACCTGCCGCTCCACCCCTTCCTCGAAGAACTTGCGGTTCTTTTCGATGTACTCCTTGAACTTGTCGGGCGTGTCTTCCTCGGCGAAGATCGCGGTCACGGGGCATTCGGGTTCGCAGGCGCCGCAGTCAATGCACTCGTCCGGATGGATGTACAGCATGTCCGGGCCCTCGTAAATACAGTCCACCGGACACACGTCCACGCACCCGCGGTCCTTCACGCCAATGCACGGCTCGGCAATGATATACGCCATACGCCCCCGCTCCCTCGGGTCACCCGATCGGTCTTGGCGGTGAATGTCGCGGGCCGATGCAAACGATGTCAAGTGATGCGATCTTTGTTCCATGCGCATCGCTTCGCTGCTCGCGTCGGCCACGGAAATGGTCTGCGCCCTCGGCCTCGCCGACCGGCTGGTGGCCATCTCGCACGAGTGCGACTATCCCCCTGACGTGACCCGGAAGCCGCGGATCTCGCGGGCGCGGTTCGATCCGGCGAGCCTGGACTCGGCGGGCATTGACCGGGCGGTGCGCGCCGCCATGGCCCGCGATGGCTCGCCCTACGCCCTCGATTCGGAGGCCCTCAAACGCGCGGCGCCGGACGTCATCCTGGCCCAGGCCGTCTGCGAGGTCTGCGCGGTGCCCACCACGCTCGCGCAGGAAGCCGCCAGCGCGCTGGCCCCACCGCCGCGGGTGATCTCGCTCGACGCGCATACATTGGCCGATGTGCTGGCGTCGGTGGAAACGCTTGGGCGGCAGCTCGGCGTGCCCGAGCGAGCGGTCGTTCTGCGACGGGAGTGGCAGGACCGCCTCGACCGGGTTCGCACCGCCGTCCAGGGCGAGGGCCGTCCGTCCGTGCTCGCCATGGAGTGGCTCGCCCCGCCCTTCGTGCCCGGCCACTGGGTGCCCGACATGATTGATGCGGCCGGCGGCCGCAACCTGGCCGGCAATCCCGGGCGCCCGTCACGAGAGGTCCGATGGACCGATCTCGAGGGACTCGACCCCGACGTCTTGATCGTCATGCCGTGCGGGTTCGATCTGGTACGGGCGCGCGATGCCGCCAATCAGCACGCGGCTGCCCTGCGCGCCGTCGCGCCGCGCGCGATCGCCGCGGGGCGAGCGTTCGTCGTGGATGGCTCGGCGTACTTCAACCGCTCGGGCCCGCGGGTGGTGGACGGCGTGGAGATTCTCGCCGCCCTGCTGCATCCGGAGCGCATCAGGGGGGTGACGCCGAGGGACGGAGCGGACCTCTGGCGCGGCTAGCCGATGGGGCACGACGTCGGCATCCTCCTCGATCCCTCGCTCCACCCGGTGATCGCCCATCGTGGCGCCAGCGGAAGCTACCCGGAGAATACATTGCTGGCGCTCGATCAGGCGCTTCGCGACGGCGCCGATGCCCTGGAGTTCGACGTACGGGTGAGCGCCGACGGCGTGCCGGTGGTGATCCACGACCCAACGGTGGACCGGACGACCGACGGGGTCGGCCGGGTGCGGGCGCTGACCGTGGCGGAGCTGGAGCGACTGGATGCGGGACGAGGCGAGCGAGTGCCCCGGCTCGACGCGGTGTTGGAGCGGTTCGTTGAGGCGGTCATGCTGATTGATATCAAGGATGCCGCCGCCTCCCCGGCCGTGCTGGAGATCCTCATGCGGCACGGCGCTGAGCGCCGGGTGCTGGTGGGATCGTTTCAGTGGCGCGCGCTGTTACCGTTCGCTCGGGCCGGGATTCCCACGACGGCGGCGCGCGTGGGGGTGGCCGCCGCCTTGCTGGCCTCCCGGGTCGGCCGTGCCTGGCCCGCCCACGTGGCGGCGTACGCCGTGCCGGAACGCAGGGGCCGGGTGCAGGTAGTAGATGAGCGGTTTGTCAGCGCGGCACGAACGGCCGGCAGGCCGGTCCACGTCTGGACCGTGAACCGCCTGGGCGATGCTCGGCGCTTGCGCAACCTGGGCGTGAGCGGAATCATCACTGATGTCCCAGGCGAGATGCGGAACCTCTGTAGCCTCCCGGAGGGGAAGAAATGTTGAACGGAACTCGTGGTGTTCTCGGAAGAACCGCAGGCCTGACCGCCGCCCTGTGGGCGATGGCCGGCCCGGCGGCAGGCCAGGGAACGCCCGCCTGCGCGGCGGACAACGCCGGGCTCACGGTGCCCGCCGGATTCTGCGTCGTGCTGGTGGCCGACGACGCGGCCCGGGCTCGGCATCTCACCGTCGCGCCCAACGGCGACGTCATCGTTGCCATCGGTCGCGGCCAGGATGCCGACGGCGGAATCCTGGTCCTGCGCGATACGAACGGGGACGGAGTGGCCGACCATCGACAGCGCTTCGGTGCGGGCGCGGGGAGCCAGGTGGTGCTTCACGGCCAATCCCTCTACTACTCGACCAACGACGCCATCCTGAGGTACCGCTGGCCCAGCGGCGCCCTGACGCCGTCCGGCCCGGCGGATACCATCGTCAAGGGACTGCCGGGCGACCGCTCGCACGCGCGCAAGACGTTTGCAATCGGCAGCGGGAACGCGTTGTACGTCAACATCGGGTCCCCCTCCAATTCATGCCAGCAGGTGGATCGCACCACCAACTCGCCGGGGAAAGATCCGTGTGACGAACTGGAGACGCGCGGGGGGATCTGGCGCTTCGACGCCATGCGGACCGACCAGCTCCCGGGCGACGGTGTTCGCTTCGCCACCGGCATGCGCAACAGCGTCGCGGTGGCCATTCGGCCGCAGGACGGCGAGTTGTATGCGGCGATCCACGGCCGGGATCAGTTGTTCCAGAACTGGTCGGCGCTCGGCTTTGACGAGGTCGCCGGCGCCGAGAAGCCCGCCGAGGAGTTCGTCAGGGTGAGACAGGGCGACGACTACGGATGGCCCTACTGCTATTACGATCCCGAACGCAAGCGCAAGGTGCTGGCCCCGGAGTACGGCGGCGACGGCCAGAAACAGGATCGCTGCGCGCAGAAGAAGGACCCGCTCATCGGGTTCCCGGCTCACTGGGCGCCGAATGGGTTGTTGTTCTACTCGGGAACGCAGTTCCCCGAACGCTACCGGGGAGGGGCCTTCATTGCCTTTCATGGATCCTGGAATCGCGCACCGCTGCCGCAGGGCGGCTACAACGTGGTGTTCGCTCCGTTCCGCGGCAACGAGCCCACGGGGCAGTGGGAAGTGTTCGCCGACGGATTCGCGGGTCCTAACAAGGACCCCGGCGGCGCGTTGCACCGGCCCGTCGGTTTGGCCGAGGGGCCCGACGGCTCGGTGTACGTGAGCGACGGTAAGGGCGGGAGGATTTACCGCATCGTGTATCTCGGGGGCCGGTAGCCTACGGCCATCGCGGGCGCTCGCTGGCGATGATCGGCGATGAGAGCAGGTTGGCGGCTGCTGCGCAAGAGGCCGCGCCCCCCGCCATCGCCGATCATGTGCCGTTTGGTCGCGCGCCGCCGACCAGCAGTGCCGCGACGAAGTATGCCGCGGCGGCGATCGCAAAAACGGCGGGCGATCCCAGTTCCAAGGCGACGAGCGCGGCGAGCGGTGCGGCAACGACGGACGCGAATGCATTTGACGCCCATGCCCATCCCAGCGAGCCGTCGTCCTCCCGAGCGAGCCGCCGCAGGCCCAGCGTGAAGGGCATCCCCATGAGAAACCCGATCGGCGCGACGCAGGCGAGGCCCACGCTCGTCCGAACGAACGACCGCGCCGGCTGCAGGGCCTCGACCAGCGGCAGCAACCCGGCCGCGCAGGCAATCAGGGCGAGTCCCAGCGCGGCGGCGACGGCGGCGCCACGGCGTTCGCTGGCGCGGTCGGACGCGACCGCCCCGAAGCCCGACGTGAGGAGCAGCGCCGCGAGCTCGGCGGCGGCCGCGTACACCGGATGGCCCAGCAGCAGCTGGAGCTGCTGGAGCGCTGCGATCTCCGCCGCCATGTACGCCAGACCCACCAGACTGAAATAGCTTACCACGGCCAGCCACCGCGCTGCTCGAAGGCGGCGGCCCCGTTTCAACGCCACCGGCACGAGCAGGCACAGCCCGCCAAGGACGGTGCCCTGCAGCACGGCGAGCGCCGCAGCGATGGGCCCCCACTCGGCGAAGGGCAGCCACGAACCGCGGCTTTCGCGCAAGAAGCGGGGGATTGCACGAGTCTTCAGATAGTGGTGCGGGTAGGGGCGAGCGTCCGTCGCCGGTTCGACGGCGAAGGGATAGGAGTTCGCGAACGCCTGCGCCTCCGCGACGGTACCGGTTGCGGCGGCCGCCGCCCGCGTGAGATCGAGGTTCCCCAGGACGTTTGTCGGTTGCAGGCTGTCCGGCTCCACCCCGGGATACCAGTCCAGGTCCAAGCCGCGCGAGGCCGCCCAGTGCCGCAGTGCGGCCACCGCGGCGCGGTCGAAGCCGTCAGGCCGCGCCAGGATCATTGCCGTGGCCCAGCCGTGCGCCACCACGAGCCCCCGCTCAAGAGCCGCCGGCCGGGTTTCCCGCAGGGCCCGAGCGACGGTCAGGATCGAGCGCACCGCCGCGCGAGGAGGTTGGCTGAGCCACTGCGACACGGCCAGCGTTCCGGCGGGGGCCAGCCGCTCGAGATATTGCACGTACGCCTCGACCGTGTGTCCGAAATCCTCGCTCAAGGCGTGCAGGCCGCCCCCACTCGCGCCGAGCCGTCCGGTGGATCCAAGGGCGATAAGGTCGTAGCGCTGCGTCGCGCCAGCCATGACGGCGCGGGCGTCGCCCACCGCAACGCTGACCCGAGGGTCGGTGAACGGGGCCACGCTCCCCGGTGCGGCGAGTTGCCGACCCAGTTCGGCAATGGCCGGCTGAAGCTCCACGGCGAGCACGGCGTCCGCTCCGTGCACCAGCGCGATCTGAACGGCCAGCCCCCCTTCGGATCCCAGGACCGCTACGCGGCGCGGCGCCAGCGCGTAGGGAAGGGCCGAGGGCAGCCAGCGGACCATGTCCTGCGCGCCGCCGCGAAGATCGGTGAGCGCCCCGACGATCTCCCCGTCAACGAACAGCCCCGTTTGCGCGGGAAACGCCCCACCGTAACCCAATGACAACCCAGGAGCGTACCGAAACGCCGGAGCCTTGACGGCGAGGAGCCATCCGAGCGGGCTGTGATGCTCTGCGACGCGCTCCGCGTTGGGGAACGCCAGGACCTGGGGGAGCGCCTTGTAGGGATTGACGCGGACCTCCCCCAGAGTGCCGAGCACGCCCGCTCCGGCCAGCAGGATCGCCGTCACGGCCGG
>CAZVKD010000143.1:0-7961 GCA_964627675.1 uncultured Gemmatimonadaceae bacterium | reverse complement strand
TCGTCGCGCATGATCGCGGTGTGGGAGATGAGCGACCACGACTTGCCGCCGTCCCAGGAGAGGTGGATGCCGGTTTCCGTTCCGCAAAACAGCAGGTCCCGGCGCACTTCGTCTTCCCGCACCACCCTCGTGAACGCCCCGGCGGGGATGCCCCGGCTGATGTTCGTCCACGATTTGCCGTAGTCCGTGCTTTTGTAAATGGCGGGCGTGTGGTCGTTGAACTTGTAGCGGGTGGTGGCGATGAACACGGTGGCGGGGTCGTGCGGCGACACCTCGATGGCGTTCACGAGGCACTCCTGCAAGCCGGCGGGGGTGACGTTGAGCCAGGTCTTGCCGCCGTCGCGGGTGAGGTGCACCAAGCCGTCGTCGCTGCCCGTGTAGAGCGTGCCCGGCTCGTGGGGCGACTCGGCGACGTAGGCGACCCGTCGCCGATCGGCCGGGAAGGTGGCGTTTCCCGCTACCCCCTGTTCCCCCGTGAGCCGCAAGGGCTGCCTCGTGGCGAGCGGCATGTAGAACAGGCCGCGCGTGGTGCCGGTGGTGGCCTCGAAGAACACCGCGCGGCCGTCCGGCGTGAACACGTAGTCCGAGGGATCCAGGTCGGCGGCCGGTGAGACGTCTTCGGGAGGGCCGCCGTCCCGCGGCATGCGATAGACGCGCGAGTATCCCAGACGGTATCCGGGCGCCTGGTATCCCTGGAAATAGATGAATGCTCCATCGGGACTGAACACCGGCGAGCCGTCGGTGCCGGGGTTGTCGGTGAGTCGCCGCGGCGTGGGCGCCGAGTCGTGCGTGCTCACCGTCCATACGTCGGTCTTCCAGGCGTCGGTGACCCGTGGGGAGGGGGCGGCTGCGAACGCGATCAGCGCGCCATCGGGGCTCCAGCGGAACGACTGCACGCTGAAATCGGCCCCGCCGGTCACGCGGCGCGCTTTGCGCGTGGCCAGATCGAGGACCCAGAGGTGGGCGTACCGCCCCGGCTCGTCCTCGAGCGCCACGTCTCTCCCCTGCTCCCGCGCCAGGCGGGCGTCGGCCGGACGGGGTTCCGGCGCGAGAAACGCGATTCGGGCGCCGTCGGGTGACCAGGCGTACTGCCGGATCGGGGTTTCGTGGGCGTACACCTTCTCGGGCTCGCCGCCGCCGGGTCGCATGAGGTAGAGCGCGGCGAGCGAATCCCCGCTGGCGCTGCTGTCTCGGGCGCTCAGAAAGGCGAACACCTGCCCATCGGGGCGCCAGCGCGGGCTGGTATCGTCGCTGGAGTGGCTGGTGAGCTGCACCTGCCGCGCCGGCGCGCGTTCGGGGAACTCGAGCAGCCAGATGTCTACGTCGTCGGCGTTCTTGTCCAGCAGCGTGTGGCGCACGGTGTACAGCAGGCGGCGGCCGTCGGGGGAGAATTCCAGCGATCCCAACCCCACCACGGTGAAGAGGTCCTCGAGACGCGGGCGAGGGGCGTCGGACTGGGCTCGGGCGGTTGGCACGACGCCGGTCCAGGCAAGCGCGGCAAGCAACGCGGATGGTAGGGCGGACTCATGAAAGCGCATCACGGCACTCCGGCGTTTGGTTTGAGGAGCCTCTAAGCCCGCAGTCTGGCAATACCCCGATGCCGGGTTTTCGCACCCTGGGGGCCTACTCCCCAAGGAATCGCTCCACGGCGTTCCGAAAGTCGGGCGTGGTTCGCGCGATGGCGTTGACCCGCGCGCCGAGTCTGATGGCCTCCGAAAAATCCATGCGGTCAATGGCGTACAGCTGGCGCTTGGTGAGCGCCAGCGCGGTTGCGCTGGTGGTGCTGAGGTCTCTCAGCAGGGCGGCGACCGTCCGGTCGAACGACGCCGCCGGCGCCACCCGCGCCACCAGGCCGAGGTGCATCGCCTCCGTTGCGGTCAGCGTGCGCCCTGCGGCCACGAGATCGAAGGCCACCTTCTCCCCCACGGCGCGACGCAACATGGCCAGCACCATGGCCGGCACGAAGCCGCGCTGCACTTCGGGATACCCGAACGTGGCGTCGGCCTGGGCGATGGCGATGTCACAGGCGGTGACGAGCCCGGCCCCTCCCGCGAGCGCTCTCCCCCGGACCACGGCGACGACCGGCTTGGGCAGCGCCCGCATGCGGACGAACACCTCTCCCAGCTGCAGCGCCGCGGCCTCGTTCTCCGCCGGGGGCCGGCCGGCGGAGGCCAGCAGTTCCGAGAGGTCAGCGCCGGCGCAGAAGTCCTGGCCCGCCCCGGTCAGGGCGACCACCCGGACATCTCCCTGGAGTTCAGCGGCTTCC
The DNA here is from genome assembly GCA_964627675.1 of uncultured Gemmatimonadaceae bacterium. Taxonomy (GTDB): domain Bacteria; phylum Gemmatimonadota; class Gemmatimonadetes; order Gemmatimonadales; family GWC2-71-9; genus JACQHC01. The sequence goes on along the minus strand of CAZVKD010000143.1, from coordinate 5,695 downwards.
AGCGCCGACAGCAGGGCGTCAATCATGGGGCCGTTCAGGGCGTTCTTGCGATCCGCCCGGTTGAGCGTGAGGTGCATGACGCCACCCTCGACGCGGGACAACAGCGGCTCAGCGGACACGGAGCGACCTCGGCACTGGAATCTCCATGCGAAGCAACGCGGTGGAGATCACCTTCCCCTGCGCATCCGTTTTGAGCGAGATCGTGCCCCCGCCGCCCAGCGCTCCGTGGAGCAGGAAGTTGAGGGCGTGGAGATTGGGGAGTTCAAAGCGCTCCACGGGACCGCGGATCACCCGGCGGAAATGCCGCTTCACCCGGGCGACGGTGACTTCCCTGGCCAGGATGGGGTAGTACTCCGGACGCAACGCGATCAACCCCACGTTCGCCGTGTCGCCCTTGTCGCCGGAGCGCGCGTGGGCCAGGTGGCGGAGCTGCATGGTCCGGGTCGCCGGCCGTCTCGCCTTCACGCCCGCAGAATCTCCACAGCCGGCTGCACCTCCCGTTTGGGGATCAGCGCCGGCCAATATGCCACGATCTCCTCGACCTTGGGCCGCCCGCCGGCGAAACCGGTCACGCTGGGCGGACCGTTCAGGATGAGCGGGGCGATCTCGCGGGTGAAGCGCTCCACCGGCGCGCGATCGGGTGCCCGCGCCCCCACGCGCAACTGAACCTCCGCGAGATCCGGTGCGGGCGGCGGGGCCAGCGGTCCATGGGTCGCGTTGACACCGACGAATTCGGTGAGCACCTCCTCGAAGCGGAGCCCCAACGCGCGGAGCCGAGCCCGCAACACGCGATCGGCGCGTTGCGCCTTGGCCAACGCGTCCGGCCAGGCATACACCAGCGTGCCAACGGCCTTGAACCCGTAGGCGTAGGCCGCAGAGACCTTGAGCGAATCGGTCGCGGGCCGGCCGCGAATACCGGATACCTCGACGCGGTCCCGCCCGGCCTGCACCAGATGAATGGTGGTGAAGTCGGCGATGCAGTCCGGGGTGATGTACGTCCGCGGATCACCCATCTCGTAGAGCAGTTGCTCGGTCACCGTGGCCACGGACACGCGGCCTCCGGTGCCGGGGTGTTTGGTCACGGCGAACGTCCCGTCGCGGCGCGCCTCGATGATGGGATACCCGGGGTTTTCCAGCGGGATTCTCTGCCAGTCCACCAGGCAGTTGCCGCCCGAGCACTGCGCGCCGCACTCGATGATGTGTCCCGCGACGGTGCCCGACGCGAGCCGATCCCAATCGTCCGGGGACCAGCCGAACTCGTGGATCACGGGCGCCAGGGTGAGGCCCGTGTCCGTCACCCGCCCGGTAACGACGACGTCCGCCCCACCGCGCAGGGCCTCGACGATGGGCCACGCGCCGAGGTAGGCGTTGGCGCTTTGCACCCGCGACCGGACCTCAGCCAGGGGCCGGCCGGTATCCAGGTTGGCCAGCGAGTGCCCCGCGGCGATCAACTCGTCGAGGCGGCCCAGCAGGTCGTCTCCCGTCACCACACCCACCTTCAGCCGGCCGCCCAGCCCGAGACGCTGGGCCGCCGCCTGCACCGCGGCCGCGCATCCGTGCGGGTTTACGCCACCCGCATTGGCGATGACCTTGATGCCCCGCTCCGCCAGCTGTGGCAGCAGCCGTTCCATGACGTTCACGAAGTCCGTGGCGTACCCGAGCGCGGGGTTCCTGGCGCGTTGTTTCTGGAGGATGGACATGGTCACTTCGGCGAGATAGTCCATGACCAGGTAGTCAATGGGCCCCCCTTCGACCTGACGCGCCGGCGCCTCGAGCCAGTCGCCCCAGAAGCCCTGCCCGGCGGCGATTCGCACCACGCGGCGGTCTCGCATCACTTCACGCGTCCAATGGTTCCTTGTCTGGTGGATGGCAGTCCCGATGGCGGCGACGCCGTGACCCGCACTAGCGGGTCGTACCCGGCTGCCACCGGCAGGTCCGGCGGGAGGGGGGCGAGTGCCGCGGCCGCCGAGCCGCCGGGGGCGATCCGCACCGCCTCATCCGGGAAGGGCAAGTTCCGCGGCTCCGCGCTGACGAGCGTGAGCGTTACGTCGGCCTGCCACTGACCTGTCCGGCGCTCGAGGGCGAACGCGGGGAACAACTCCACCGACAGGGTGCGCCCGGTGTACGAGGAGTCCAGCGCGAGCGTCAGGTTTCCCAGGGCGTGATTGAGGGGCTCATCGGCCACCGGCCGGCCACGATCGAAGACCGTGACGCCGAAGTCGGTGACCTCGTTCCACACGGCGTGCTCCAGGTTCACCTGGACGACGAGTGCTCGGGCCCACGCGGGGATCTCGACACTGAGTGTCTCAGGGTCGGCCAGCCGCCCGATCACGCGCACCGACGTCGTCAATCCGGTGATCTCCGCCCTGAGGACCGCCTCCTGCGCCTCGCGGGTGCGGTTTCGGATTTCCACGCCGCGCTCCGCGGAGACGCGGTCAATGGCGATGTCGGGGAGGGCGGCGTGGAAACGGTAGCGCGCCTCGCTGGCGGGAGGCGCGACCACCACGGCCTCGTAGACGCCGGGCGCCAGCGCGTCCGCCGCGACATCCAGCCGAGCCAGCGCGGAGCCCGCCGACGCCTCGTCGAGGCGAGCTTCGACGCGGCCGCCGTGCCGATACGGCTGCCCTCCGGGCTCGAACAGGTACAGCGTGGCGCCGGCCTCCCCCTCGGTCTGGACCTCCACCCTGAGGCCGCCGGCATCGGACGGGACGTCAATGAAGAACCGCGCCAGGGCCCCCGGCTCGAGGACGCCGGAGGTATCCAATGGCTGAGCCAGCTCGAGCGGGACCACGACCGTGTTCGAGAGACCGAAGAGGGGCCCCGCGGCCGGATCGGACGCCGAGCGAGCCCAGACCGTGCCCACGTGAAGCCCGGGTTGTTGCAGGGCGCGCGGATCGTAGGTGACGGCAACCTCCAGCGGCTGCCCGCTCAACTCGATGCGCGCAGGGGACCGAAGCCACGGCGCGTCCGACGCCAGGAGCAACCGCGCCGCCGCCTGGCCGGCCACGGGGGTCACGCTGAATCGCTGGGTCGTATCACCGGGACCGGCCAGCCCATTGCGGCGGAAGGCGGCGGATGCCCGTGAGGTATTGCCGCCGGTGGGTAGGGCCCGCACGACGAAGCGGCCGGCCTGATGCGCCGCGCGCAGCCAGGCATAGGCGCGCCCGAGGTCGGGAATCCCGGCGCCCATATCAATGACTGTGGCGCCGGCTACCGCGGTGGCGGTGGCGGTGAGCGCCTGCTTGAGTTCGCTGGCCGGCACGCGGCGCCCGGCCTGCGCCATGGCCGACTGGAGAATCGCCAGCGCGCCGGCAATCTGGGGCGCGGCCATGCTCGTGCCCGCCGAGACCTCTTCCCCGGTGTGCCAGGGCGGGACGTTGGAATACGCCACGCCCGGGGCGCACAGGTCCGGTTTGGCGACTTCCCCGCCGCGCGCGCTCCACCATCCGATGACGTCGGCCGCCGTGGGGAGTTCCGGCTCGGGCGGTCGCGCGAACACGCCGGGGAGCAAGGCGCACACGGCGATGGCGTGATCGGCCGACGCTGGAAAACCCACGCTGGAGATGCCGGGCCCCACGTTCCCCGCGCTCACCACGACCGGAACGTCCGGGTGTTCCAGGGCGAAGTGGTTCACCATCGAGTCAATCGCCGCCCCGCCTTCGATCTCGTTGCCGACGCCGTAGCTCAGATTGATCACCAGCGGCGCGCGGTGGCGCCCGGCGAACTCCGCGGCGTACGCCAGCGCCCGGGCCATGCTGCCGGTGACCGAAATCTTGCCCCGCCCGTTGTCGGCGATCTTGAGCGCGAGGACCTGCGCGCCGGGCGCCACCCCATCGAACCCCCCCACGCCGAACAGATCGTGCCCGGCGGCGATTCCCGCGACGTGCGTGCCGTGGCCCGAGTTGTCGAAGAACAGGTCGAGCACGGGCCGGCCGCCCACCTCCTCCAGCTTGGCGGCGATGGTCATGGGCGCGCGGCCGAAGGCCAGGGTTTGGCCGCCGGCCGCGAAATCGTGGACCGAGTTCTCGTCCGTGAGTGAGCCGTCGCCATCGGTGTCGGCCGTCACCACCCACCCGTCGCTCGCCCGGGCGACGATGAGCGGAAACACGTCGTCCTGGTCGCCGTCCCCGTTCACGTCCGCTGCCGCGCCGCGACCCAACGGCCGTTCGCGGAGCACGCCGCCGTAGAGCGGCGGCGGGGCGAGGCGGGTCACGCGGCCCACGCCGGTGAGCGTCTGCCCCTGGATCTTCACCACGCCGTCGGGACTCGCCTGCAGCAGGGCGAGCGGGATCCGCCCCTCGCCCGAGAAGTCGCGAACGTCAATGAGTTTCCGTTCACCCGTGGATGTTCTGGCCAGCCCCGGCACGCCGGGATCCACCCCGCCGTCGAGCACGGCAATGATCGCCCCTCGGCCGTCGTAGCCGGGGTAGGTCCTGAGGAACGCATCAATGCCCAGCGACCGGAGAGGCATGAGGCCCGCGATGCGGGCGAGTTGCGGGGGAATTGCGGGGCGGCGGTTGAGCCGCCCGGGCGGCGTCGGCTGCGGTGACGCTCCGCCGGCGTCCGCGCCAATGCTTCCCACGGGAGCGGGCGCTTCCACGGGCGGCACGGTGATCGTGGCTGGGCGCCCACCGCCGCAGGCGGTGACGGCGGCGGCGACACAGAGCACCCGGGACGGGCGATACGTCATGGGTCGGCCCGCTGCGGCACGTCGAACGGCGGAAGGACGAATGGTCCGATATGGGGACCACGAAACCGGGTCACGACCCGGAGGATGTGCCGCAGCGTATCGCGCACGTCTTCCGGCGGCAGGATGGCGTCCACGAAACCGCGTGCCGCCGCGTAGCGGGCGTCGAGTTGGTGATCGTAATCCTGCCGCATCTTCTCCACTTCGTCGGCGACCTCGGGATCCCCCACCCGATTGCCGAAGACCGCCTGCACGGCCGAGTCGCCCTCCATCACGCCCATCCGGCCCGTGGGCAACGAAAAAATGAAATCGGGGTCGAACCCCTGGCCGGCCATCGCGTAGTAGCCCGCGCCGGAGGCGTGGTTCACCGTCAGGACGATCTTGGGAACGGGCGCGGTCGCCATGGCTTCGACGAAGCGAGCCCCGGCCCGGATGATGCCGGAGTGTTCGGCTTCGGGCCCCACCATGAAGCCGCTCACGTCCTGGACGAACAGGAGCGGGATGCCCTCTCGGCTCGCCGTCTCGATGAAATACGCCGCCTTCTCCGCGCTCTCGGTGTAGACGATCCCGCCCGCGCGGGGTCGCTCGCCCGGGCGGCCTTTGATCAGGCCCCGCTGATTCGCGATGACGGCGACCGTCCGACCGCCGATGGCGCCGTGCCCGCAAATCATTTCCCGGGCGATGTCGGGCTGGAATTGATCCAGCCTTCCCTCGTCGAGCAGGCACTCCAGAACGCGGTGCATGTCGTACGCCATGCGATGGTCACCGGGGAGGATGTGGTACAGTTCCGCGGGCTCGCGTCCGGGGCGCGCGGCGGAGGCGGGCGCTTCGCCGGGGGTGGGATCCGGCAGTCGCCCGACGTAGGACCGCACCTGCTCGATGCAGGCCGCGTCGTTGGGCGCCCGATAGTGCGCCACGCCGCTCACCTGCGTATGGGTGGTGGCGCCCCCGAGCCCTTCGGATTCCACCGCCTGGCCCGTGGCGCCGCGCACCAGGTTCGGCCCGCCG
>CAZVKD010000142.1:0-8025 GCA_964627675.1 uncultured Gemmatimonadaceae bacterium | reverse complement strand
ACAGCGTGGACTTGCCCACGTTGGGCAGCCCCACGATCCCGAGCTTGAGCATGGGATCAGCCGGCCGGGCGCCGGCGCCGATTGAAGCGGTTCATCGCGACCTCGATGCCTTCGGTGACCCAGCAGGTCACCGCCTGACACAACTCCGGCAACAGATCGCGCAGCACCTCGAGTTCGTCCCGGGCGAAGCGCTCGAGCACGTAGGCTTCCAGCGGCTCAGCCGGCGGCTGGGGCCCTACGCCGATGCGGAGCCGCGCGTATTCGCGCGTCCCCAGCGCCAGCTCCACGCTCTCGAGCCCCCGGTGGCCGCCGTGGGACCCGCGGGCCCGCAGGCGAAAGCTGCCCAGCGGCAGGGCGGCCTCGTCCACCAGAACCAGGAGATCGTGCGCCGGGTCGAAGTCGGCGTCGCCCAGGAGCAAGCGGAGCGCCGGCCCGCTGCGATTCATGTAGGCGAGGGGTTTGATGAGGCGGACCGACCGGCCTTCCACCGTCCCGCGGCTGACTCGAACCGATCCGTCGCGCCGAAACGGGCCCAAGTCCCAGGCCCCGACCAGCGCATCCGCCAGCATGAACCCGGCGTTGTGGCGGGTGTAGGCGTATTCCGGTCCGGGATTCCCGAGCCCGACGACCGTCCGCAGAGGTTATTCCTCGGCTTTCTCGGCCTCGCCTTCGCCCTCGGCCTCTTCGCCCTCGGCTCGCGGCTTGCGGATAAGCTCGGGCTCGGCGACTTCCTCGGCGGCCGTCGGCACGGGCGGCGCCTCCTCGGTCCGCGGCGGCACGACGGTGCACACCGTCGCATCGGGATCCGACAGGATGGTCGCCCCCTCGATCACCAGGTCCCGAACGTGCAACGACTTCCCGATGTTCAAGTGCGTGACGTCGAGGTCAACGTGCTCCGGGATGCGCTCGGGCAAGACCTCGATCTGGACGGTGCGCATGATCTGATCCAGCACGCCGCCGGCGGTCCGCACGCCCTCCGGCGAGCCCGTCAGCCGAATCGGCACCTCGACCTTGATCTTCTCGCCGGCGCGCACCTCGTAGAAGTCCACGTGGATGACGGCCCGGCGGACCGGGTCCCGCTGAATCTCGCGGATCAGGGTCTTCACGGCCGAGCCGTCGAGCTTCAGCTCCACGACCGTGCTCTGGACGCTGTGCCCGGCCAGCGCACGTTCCAGCTCGGTGGCGGACACGGACAGGGCGTCGGTGGCGCGGCCAGGTCCGTACAGTACGGCCGGCACTCGCCCCTGAAGCCTCAACTGGCGGGCGACCCCCTTGCCCGTCCCGGTTCGCAATTCTGCGCCGATGGAAACTGCCGTGGTCATGTGACGAACCCCTCTGGCCGCTGGGCGGTTACGCCTTCACGTGGCCGGTTTGTCGTTCCTCGGGCTGCGTTTCGTCTGCCTTGGCGGCGCGCTCGGCCCGCCGGCTCCTGGTCCGCCCGCCGGTCTCACCCGCGCCTTCGTCGAACAGCGAGCTGACGGACCGATCGCTGTGGGTGTTCCGGATGGCCTCCGCCAGGAGCGGCGCGATGGACAGCACCGTCAGCCGCTCGAACCGCCGCTCCTCCGGGATATGAATCGTGTTGGACACCACCACCTCGCTGATGGGCGAGCCGGCCAGCCGCTCCACCGCCGGTCCGGACAGGAGCGCGTGCGAGGCGCAGCAGTACACCTCGCGCGCGCCCAGCCGCTTCAGCGCCGTGGCCGATTCCGTGACGGTGCCGGCCGTGTCAATCATGTCGTCCACCACCAGGCAATCCCGGCCTTCGACCTCGCCCACCACGTTCACCACTTCCGCCACGTTGGCCGCGGGGCGGCGCTTGTCAATGATGGCGAACCCCGCGTCCAGTCGCCGGGCAAAGCCGCGCGCCATCTTGGCGCTCCCCACGTCCGGCGCCACGACCACCGGGTCCGTGAGCTTCTTGTGGCGGAAATGCTGGGTGAACACCGGCGCGCAGTACAAATGGTCCACCGGAATGTCGAAGAAGCCTTGCAGCTGGTGCTGGTGGAAATCCAGGCCGAGCACCCGCTCGGCGCCGGCGGTCTCCACCAGATTGGCCATCAGCTTGGCGCTGATCGCCACGCGGGGCTGATCCTTTCGGTCCTGTCGCGCGTAGCCGAAGTACGGAATCACGGCCGTCACCCGGGCCGCGCTCGCCCGCTTGGCCGCGTCAATCAACAGCAACAGCTCGAGGATGTTGTCCCCGGGCGGGTTGGTGGGCTGCACGATGAACACGTCCTGCCCGCGGACGTTCTCGTCAATCTTCACGAAGATCTCCCCGTCGGCGAACCGCCGCACCGTCACGGCGCACAGCGGCTGCCCCAAATGCTGGCTGATCCCCTCGGCGAGCGGACGGTTGGCCGTCCCCGAGACGAGCAGCATGCGGGTGCGGGCGAGCGAGATATCTGCCATCGGCGTCGCGTTCGGAAAAGCCATTCAAGATAGCCGGCCGGGCCCCCACCTGGTAGCCTCGACCATCTGGCGCACGGGTGCCCCCCGGCGCTACGCTTTTCAGCACGTCCCGTTCCTCGATGGACCGACTTCTCGGAGTGCATGCCATGCCAGACCTGACGTTCGCGGTGCGCCGCGCGGGGCTCGCGGCGCTGGTGCTCCTCGTTCCGGCGCCGGTTCCGGCGCAGCAAGCGGCTACCCCGGCCCAACAACCGGAAGCGGCCGCGTTGAAGGCGCTCACCTGGCGCCCCATCGGTCCGGCCAACATGGGCGGCCGGGTGAGCGCCATCGCCGGCGTGCCCGGCAATCCCGACACGTTCTACGTCGCCGGGGCCGACGGCGGCGTCTTCAAGACCACCAGCGGCGGCACCACGTTCGAGGCGCAGTTCACCGACCAGGCCGTCTATTCGGTGGGGGCGCTCACCGTGGCCCCATCGGACCACAACGTCCTCTGGCTGGGGAGCGGCGAAGGCGACCCGCGCAACTCGGCGTCGTTCGGCAACGGGGTGTATCGCTCCACCGACGGCGGGGCGACCTGGATACACCTGGGGCTGGACCAGACCGAGCGCATCAAGCGGATCGAGGTGGACCCGAGGAATCCCGACGTGGCTTACGTGTGCGCCCTGGGCCACGCCTGGGGCCCCAATGACGAGCGCGGCGTCTTCCGCACGTCCGACGGTGGCAAGACCTGGCAGAAGGTGCTCTTCGTGGACCGCGACACCGGGTGCTCCGACCTCGCGATGGATGCCGCCAACCCGCGGATCCTCTACGCAGGCATGTGGACCTTCCGCCGGCGCCCGTGGCGGTTCGACGACAGCGGGGAGCGGACGGCGCTCTACCGCAGCACGGACGCGGGCGCCACCTGGACCAGGCTCACCAACGGCCTCCCCAAAGGCCCCATGGCGCGGATCGGCGTCGCCACCTCGCGCAGTCATCCGGCCACGGTGTACATGATCACGGAGACCAAGGCGGAGGGCGTCCTGTTCCGCTCGGATGACCGGGGCGAGTCCTGGCGCAAGGTGCACGACGATCCGATCATCAATTTCCGGCCGTTCTACTACAGCGACATCCGGGTCGATCCCAACGATCCCAACACGGTCTGGTCGCTCTCCGGTGGGTTGTACAGATCCACCGACGGCGGCACCACGTTCCGCAGCGTGGGCCAGGGGGTGCACGGCGACCACCAGGCGTTGTGGATCGATCCGGCCAACTCGAACCGCGTGCTGTCCGGCTCGGATGGGGGCTACCAGATCTCCCATGACGGGGGCGCCACCTGGAAGATCATCAACAACGTGGAACTGTCCCAGTTCTATCACGTCTTCTACGACCTGCGGACGCCGTATTACGTGTGCGGCGGGCTGCAGGACAATGGCAACTGGTGCGGGCCCAGCGCGGTGCCGTACGCCGAGGGGATTCGCAAGGATGACTGGTTCACGGTGAGCGGCGGCGACGGGTTCTACGCGGTCCCCGTCCCCTCGGCGCCGCATCTGGTGTACTCCAACTCCCAGGGCGGGAACATCGTCCTGACCGACACGCGCACCGGCTCCACGCGGAGCATTCATCCGTATCCCTATCGCGTGGGGTCGGCGGGCGACGGCATCGCCGATCACCCCTACCGCTACAACTGGGATTCGCCGATTCACCTCTCGCCCCACGATCCTGGCACTGTGTACTTCGGCGCCAACGTCCTCTTCAGGAGCACCAATGCCGGGCAGTCGTGGGAGGCGATCAGCCCCGATCTCACCACGAACGATAAGAGCAAACAGCAGTCCTCGGGCGGGGCCATCTACGTGGACAACACGGCGGCCGAGTTCCACTCCACCATCCTCACCGTGGCCGAGTCACCGGTGCGGGCCGGCGTGATCTGGGTGGGCACGGACGACGGGAACATCCAGCTGACCCAGGACGGCGGGCGCACCTGGACCAACGTGGTGGGGAACATCCGGGGCCTGCCGCCGGCGTCCTGGATCGCCCGGATTGAGGCGTCACCCCACGACGCGGCCACGGCCTACGTGGCGGTGGACCGGCATCGTGACGATGACTTCGCGCCGCATGTCTTCCGGACCACGGATTACGGCCGGACGTGGACCTCGGTGCGCGGCAACCTGCCGCCGATGGGCTACGCCCAAGTGATCCGCGAGGATCCCGTGGTGCCGAACCTGCTCTACGTCGGCACCGAGCTGGGCATCTTCGCCTCCTGGGATGGCGGCCAGCGCTGGGTGTCGTTGCGCAACAACATGCCGCCGGTATCGGTGCGGGACATCAAGGTGCACCCCCGGGAGCACGATCTCATCGTCGGCACCCACGGGCGCGGGGTGTACATCCTGGACGACATCACGGCGCTGCGGCAGCTCGGGTCGGCGATGCAGGCGGATGCCTATCTGTTCGACGTGCGTCCGGCTGTGCGCTGGCTGGTCTGGGGCAGAGACGCCTCGCTCGGGTCGGAGACCTACCGGGCCGCCAATCCCCCCTACGGGGCGCTGATCACCTACTACGTGAAAACCGACCAGACCCAGCCGGTCGTAGTGACCATTGCAGACGCGAGCGGCCGGCGCGTCCGTGAGTTGCGGCGAAACGAGGTGAAGGCGGGCGTCAATCGCCTCGCCTGGGATCTGCGGTACGACCCACCCCGCCCGGCGCAGAGTCAGCAGGGCGGCGGCGGGGGCGGGGGTGGTGGCGGCGGCTTCTTCGGTGGTGGTGGTGCCCCGGCCGTCGTGCCCGGCGAATACACCGTCACCCTCCGGGCCGGCGGCCGCGAGTTCACCAAGCCGGTTCGCGTCATGCCGGACCCGCGGGTGCAAGTGGCCCAGGCTGACTACGAGGCGCAGCTCGCCGCCGCGCTCGAGCTGCGCGACCTGGTTTCGCAGGTCAATCAGGTGGTGGACCGCATGGAAGACCTGAAGCGGCAACTTGGCGGCTTGATCGAGAACCTCGGCAAGACAGCGGCGGCCGCGGCGGATGGGGGCAACGGATCCACCGGTCCCTCCTCGGACACGGCGCTGGTGGCGGCCGCGCGAGCCGCCCTGCAACGGGTAACCGATCTGCGGGCCAAACTCACCCGCCCCCTGCCCGGCCTTGGCTACCGCCAGTACCCGCGGCTGCGGGAAGAGCTGACCTCGCTGCTTGGTTCGATCACCCGGCCGCTGGCGGCGCCCACGGAGCCGCAGAAACGGCGGCTAGCCGAGCTGCGGAGCGAAACCCAGCAGGTGCTGACCGAGGCGAACACCATCGTGACGGGCCTGATCCCGGACTTGAACCGGCGGCTGGGCAACACGCCGCATGTGGTGGGAGGAGAAGTGCTCAGGTAGAAGACGCCGGAAGGGGTGAGGGGGCTCCCCTCACCTCTTACCGGCTCAGGTCCCTCAGGTCCCCGTATTCCGGGTGTCTTTCGATGTATCCCGCTACGAACCAGCAGCTTGGCACCACCCGGAACCCGCGGTTTCGCGCGTACTCCAGCGCGACCTTCACGATCGCGCTGGCGATGTGGCGGTCACGGAGCCGGGGCGGGGTGTAGGTGGAAGCGTAGTCCAGCACGCCGCCGCTCAGGGGGTAGTATTGGAGATAGGCCTCGTCGCCGTCCACCCGCGCCACGAAGCGATGCTGGTCCTCCCGATGCTCGACTTCGATCAGAGCCGGGGAATCCACGCGGCGGGCTCCGGGCGGGCGGGCTGCTCCGGTTCCTCTGCGGGCGGCTGCTCGCCTTCGCCCGGGGCGAGGAACAGATTGGCCTCCACGCCGTGCTGTTTGGTGTACATCTCGTAGTAGCGTCCCCTGGCCGCGTACAGCGACGCGTGGGTTCCGCGCTCCACGATCTCCCCGCGCTCGAGCACCAGAATCTGATCGGCGCGCCGGATGGTGGAGAGCCGGTGCGCAATGACAAACGTGGTGCGGCCTTTCATCAGGTAGGCCAGCGCTTCCTGAATCAGGGCCTCCGACTCCGAGTCCAGGCTGGACGTCGCCTCATCGAGGATCAGGATGCGCGGGTTGGCCAGAATGGCCCGCGCGATGGCCACGCGCTGCCGTTGGCCGCCTGACAACTTCACCCCCCGCTCGCCCACGATCGTGTCGTACTTCTGCTCCAGGGACTCGGCGAACTCGTCCACTCGCGCCTGGCGGCAGGCGGCGAGCACGTCTTCTTCCGTGGCGTCCGGATGCGCGAACGCCACGTTTTCTCGGATGGTGCCGTCGAACAGAAACGTGTCCTGGAGCACCACGCCGAGCCGCGTGCGATAGGAGTCGAACGTCACGGTGGAGAGATCCACCCCGTCAACCAGCACCCGGCCGCTGGTGGGCTTGTGGAACGACGCCACCAGGCCGATCAAGGTGGACTTCCCGGCGCCGGAGGGGCCGACCAGGGCGGTCACCGTACCGGGCCTCGCCGTGAAGCTCACGTCTCGCAGCACCGTGCGGTCGCCCTCGTAGGCGAAGCTGACGGCCTCGAACACCACGTTGCCGACGATGTCCGGCAGCGCCACGCGGCGGGCGGGGTCGGCGTCTTCCTGGTGCTCGGCCAGCACCTCCTTGGTGCGCTCCAGGCCCGCCAGGGCCTCCGTGACTTGGGTGCCGATGCTCACTACCTGAACCACCGGCGCCACCAGGAAGCCGAGCAGGATGGTGTAGGTGAACAATCCGCCCAGGGTCATGTGACCCGCCAACACCTGGCGGGCGCCCACCCACATCACGGTGGCGCCCACGAGGCCGATCAACAGGCTGCCCGAGAGGCCCATCACCGACATCGCGGTGAGCGTCTTGAGGACGTTGTTCAACAGCCGCGTCACACCCCGATGGAACACGCCCGCCTCGGCCTCCTCACGGCGGTAGCCCTTGACCACGCGCACGCCGCCAAGCGTCTCGGTGAGCCGGCCGGTGACTTCGGCGTAGATCTTGCTGCGCTCGCGGAACACCGGTCGCATCTTGCCGAAGGCGAAGTAGAGCGCCACCACGAAGCCGAGCAGGAACAACCCCGTGAGTCCGGTCATGATGGGGCTGATGGTGAACATGATGCCCACGGCGAGTCCGGCCGACAGAATGCCGCCCGCCAGCTCCACCAAGCCGGTGCCGATGAGGTTCCGGATGCCCTCCACGTCCGACATGATGCGCGAGACCAGCGCGCCGGTCTTGTTCTGATCGAAATAGGCCACCGACAGCCGGATCACGTGCCGCATGACCCTCTCGCGCAGTTCCGCGATCAGCCGCTGGGCGGCCTTGGAGAGGAGGTGGGTGAGGGCGAACGACGTGCCCGCCTGGAGCAGCGTGGCGCTCCCCACCACGAGCACGAGCGGCAAGAGCAGATCCACGCGCCGCGCGCCGATCACGTCGTCAATCAGGAACTTGCTCGACGTGGGCAGGACCATCCCGGCCACGCGGTTCACGATGATCAGCAAGAAGCCGAGCCCCAGCAGGTAACGCCGGGGCCAGATCAATTCCCAGACGTCGGGCAGGACGGCCTTGAGTCGTTGCAGGTTCTTGGGCTTGGCGGGGTCGCCGGGATGGGTCATGACGGACAAAGGTACACGAGCGCGGGCGCTCGTGAGGGCCCGGTTCCGGGAATCGGGAATGGGAATCGGAGCCCGG
>CAZVKD010000141.1:0-8025 GCA_964627675.1 uncultured Gemmatimonadaceae bacterium | reverse complement strand
GACGGTTATGCCGGGCACCGATCGCGGCTGGTGGAGGAGCTGCGGATCCGAGGGATCGAGGACCTGGCGATCCTGAGGGCCTTCGGCGTCACTCCGCGACATCTCTTCGTCCCGGAAGCCCTCAGGACCCGCGCCTACGAGGATACCGCTCTTCCGGTGGGCCGAGGCCAGACCATTTCGCAGCCCTCCACGCAAGCAGCCTACCTCCTGGCCCTCGGGCTGAAGGGGAGCGAGCGCGTGCTCGAGATCGGCACCGGTACGGGTTACCAGGCCGCTCTCCTGTCGTGTCTGGCGGCGCAAGTGTTCACCGTGGAGCGGATTGCGAACCTGGCTCAACGCGCCAGACGCGCCCTCACTCAAGCCGGTGCCGCGAACGTGACCGTCCTCACCGGCGACGGCACGCTCGGGTGGCGACCCTACGCCCCCTATGACGCGATCCTCGTCGCGGCAGTGGGGCCCCGGGTTCCGCCTCCGCTCCTCGAGCAACTCGCCGGGGGCGGCCGGCTGGTGATGCCGGTGCAGGGAAGTCGAGGGCAGGAGTTGATGCGTCTGACCAGAGTGAGCGGCACGATCCGTGAGGAGTCCCTCGGGGCGGCAAGCTTTGTTCCTCTCATTGGACGCCACGGCTTCGAACCAGGAGCGACCTGAAGGTGCTTGACGCCATCGTCACGTGGCTCGCGGACACGGTCTTCAAACTTGGCTATCCCGGCATTCTCCTGCTGATGGCCCTCGAGTCCTCCTTCTTTCCGTTCCCCAGCGAAGTGGTAATGCCACCGGCCGGCTACCTCGCGGCGCAGGGACGGATGAGCTTGGCCCTGGTACTGGCAGCTGGGATCGGCGGCAGCGTGCTGGGAGCCTGCTTCAACTACTATGTCGCTGTTCGCCTGGGGCGCCCTCTGCTGCACCGGTACGCCAGGTACCTACTGATTTCCGAAACATCGCTGGACAGAGCCGAAGCCTTCTTCAGGAGGCACGGGGAAATCGGCACGTTTGTGGGCCGGCTCGTTCCCGTCATCCGGCAGTACATTTCGCTCCCCGCGGGGTTGGCCCGAATGGCCCTGGGCCGCTTCACGATCTACACGGCCGCCGGGGCAGGTGTGTGGTGCGCCATCCTGAGCTACGTCGGCTGGTACCTGGGAAAGCACGCCGACGTGCTTCGTCGCGAAGACGTGGAGCGGTACACCACGACGGCGCTGATCATCCTTGCCCCCATCCTGTTGGCCACGGTGGTGGTGTATGTGCTCAGGCACCGGCGGGCGGAACGCGCAAAGCGGGGCACCGTCGCTACCACCGAGCCCGGTTAAGATGGAGATCCCCCGTGGCTAAGAGCCGCTGGGTGATTTCGGGACGGGTTCAGGGAGTTGGCTTCCGGTGGTTTGTGCTCCGAGAGGCCCAGAAGCTCGGTGTGGCAGGATGGGTTCGAAACCTGCCAGACGGGCGGGTCGAGGTTTTCGCATGTGGGTCAGACGACGCCATGAGTGCGCTCGAGGGGAAGCTCTTTCGGGGACCGAGGCTTGCGGTTGTTGATCGTGTTGAAAAACATACCGACCCAGATGACATCGGGCCATGTAACACATTTGAAATCAAGTAGATACACCATACGACCAAGAGTGTGGCTGATGTTGAAGTTCCTTGTGAGCTGAGGTGGCGCCCTAAGGGTGATTGTGCCTTGGCGCTGCCGGAGCGGCGCCTCTGCTTGCCGCGTCAAGTCGGCATGTGGAAAGTTGGACAACTTCATGCGGAGAACGCGAAAGCCGTACACCTTGTTGGTGACAGTGGCGGGCTTCGTTAAGTTCCTGTCCGCGATAACGGGCCCCTGTAGCTCAGGTGGATAGAGCAGCGGTTTCCTAAACCGTTGGCCGGGTGTTCGAGTCACCCCAGGGGCACTTTCCTCGGGGTCGCTCGGAAGCAGGTCGGCCCCTGGCGCGCACGCCGGAAGCCAGATTCCCTGAACGATCGCGAACGCGATAAGAGGGCAAGTGGAGCAGTCTGTTTCTAACGTCTATAGCGACCCACTGCACAAGGCCGCCAGCCTGGTGGTGCAGCACCGGCGCGCACTGTTGATCGCCGGTGGCGCGCTGGTCGTCGCCGCCGCGGTCGTATGGTTCGTGACCTCGGCAAAGCAGCGGCGCGAGGCCTTCGCCGCGCGAGCGCTGCGAGACGCGCAGTCAGCCATCGCGGCGGGCAACGTTCCGCTGGCGGCAAGCGACCTCGCACGACTGGTTGACAGCTATGGGGGAACGACGGCCGCCGCCGAGGCAGCGATGCTGCTGGCTCGCATCCGACTGGACCAGAGCGATGCGGCACAGGCGGTGACGACGCTCCGGAGCTTCCTCGACGGCAGGCCGGCTGACCGGTTTGCAGCAGCGGCATACTCGCTCCTGGGCTCGGCGCTGGAGCAGGCTGGGCAACCGGCGGAGGCGGCTGCCGCTTACCAACAGGCGGCGGCGGCTTGGCCCTACAGCTACCTCAAGGCCCAGAGTCTGCTGGACGCCGGTCGGGCGTTCAACGCTGCGGGAGATACCGCCAGTGCGGCGTCCGTCTACCGGCGGATCGTTGACGAGTTCTCGGAAACTCCGCTTCTCCTGGAGGCCAAGGTTCGCCTGGGGGAGCTGAGGCCGCCGAGGCCGAGCCCGTAGGTCGGCCGTCGCCCGCCAGCGCCACCCGGGCCGGGGGGTGGTCGCGATTCCGGCGTGTGCGGGGGCCGGTTGGCCTCAGACCGAATAGTCGTATAATAGATGTTATGTTAAGTAGCTTCCAACAGCCGTGTGGACAAATCGCTACTCGGGTTGGAAGTCACTGTCCAACTTGCGTCCGCAGGCCGATATGACGGACCTGTGCAGGGACTATGGGATATCGCCGAGAGCGGCGCGGAAGACCAGGCGGGCCTCTCCGTGGAGTCGAACGCCTTTTAGACCTTGGCCTTCCAGTGATGCTTGAACCGACAGCACGCACCCGGAGGCCGTCCGAATGTCAATCGGAACGGTGGCCGAGCGAAGTTCGTGGAGCACGAGCGCTACTGCCACGGCGCCTGTGCCGCAGGCCAGGGTCTCGTCCTCCACGCCGCGCTCATACGTCCGCATTGCCCAGTTAGGGCTCGGGGCCGGGCCATCGCTTCCGGCCGGACCCACGAAGTTCACGTTGGCGCCGTCCTCCCCCAAGGCGGGATCGAACCGGAGCGCCCTGCCCCGCTCGGTAACCGGAACGGCCTTCACGTCATCCACTACGACGACCAGATGGGGAACTCCCACGGTGGCAAGTCGGGCGGCCTTCTCGGGCCCCGCAAGCTTGACGGGCACCTCCCGGGTCGGCGGGACATCCCCCAGCTCGATCTCGGCCCGCTCTCCCGGACCCGGAAGGCACCGGGCTCGATAACTACCCGCCTCGGTTTCGAGCGTCATTCCGTCGGCCGGGGCGAGCTCGAGGGAGCCCGCGAAGCGGGCGGCGCAGAGGGCGCCGTTCCCGCACATGGGCGCCCGGCTGCCGTCCCGGTTGAAGTAGATCATCCGAACCGCGCCCGGCTTCGACCCGGGCTCGACGAGGACGAAACCGTCAGCGCCGACGCCGGAGCGCCGGTCACAGACGGCCCTGATCCTCTCCTGGGACCAGACGCCGAGGCTGGCGAACCTGCCGTCCACGAAGACGAAGTCGTTACCCGACCCCGTCATCTTGTGAGCGACCAGACCGATCATATGCGCCCGAGGAGGGCCCACAGCCTCAGTCGCCAGACCATCCAGATCGCCTCCCGCACGATGCTACCGGACATCTTGCTGGTGCCATCCGCCCGGTCCACGAACAGTATCGGGATCT
The DNA here is from genome assembly GCA_964627675.1 of uncultured Gemmatimonadaceae bacterium. GTDB lineage: Bacteria > Gemmatimonadota > Gemmatimonadetes > Gemmatimonadales > GWC2-71-9 > JACQHC01. Next base: position 4,215 of record CAZVKD010000141.1, on the reverse strand, counting down.
CGACGATTCGGAAGCCTTTCCGGGCGGCGCGAAAGCTCATCTCGATCTGAAAGGCATACCCATTGGACCGCACGGCATCGAGGTCAATCGCCTCCAGCACGCGGCGCCGGAAGCACTTGAAGCCCCCGGTGGCGTCGAAGACCCGCAGGCCGGTCACCTTCCGTGCGTAGATGTTGGCGAAGTAGCTGAGCAGCAGTCTTCCCATGGGCCAGTTGACCACGGCGACCTTGCCCTGGAGGTAGCGAGACCCAAGCACCAGATCCGCGTCCTTGGCAGCGGTCAGGAAATCCGGGAGGTGTTTGGGGTCATGGGAGAAGTCCGCATCCATCTCGAACACGAACTCGTAGTCTCGCTCGAGCGCCCAGCGGAAGCCAGAGAGATACGCCGTGCCGAGTCCGAGCTTTCCCGGCCGGTGCAAGACGTGGACCCTCTGGTTCTCTGCGGCGAGCCGGTCGGCGATCTGGCCGGTACCATCGGGAGACTGGTCGTCCACCACCAGCACCTCGATCCGCGGGTCCTGTTCCAGCACGCGCGGCATCAAGAGGGGGAGGTTGACGGCCTCGTTGTACGTGGGGATGATGACCAGCGCTCGCTCAGTCATCGCGTTGCTTCCCTGCGCCTCACCCACCACCCCTGCAGACCCACGGCAAGGGCGAAGATGACCGAGGCGGCGGTGATAAGTCGGCCGAGGCGGTAGCGGACGGATCGGAACTCCAAGGCCACCTCTCGGGCACCGGCCGGCAGCGGCAGCGCCATGAGCGCAAACTGGGCCCGTGTCACCGGCGCGGCGAGGCCGTCCACCGTGGCCGTCCATGCGGGGTACCACGGCTCTGACACGAACAAGACCCCCGGTTCCGCAAGCGGGGTGGCCAGCCTGAACCGATAGAGCCCGGGCCGCTTCTCCAGGGATTCGACTCCGAGACTCACCGGCTCCGGGAGGGCCTCGAGGGTCGTCTCTCCGATGGGCGCATTTGGAGGCACCAACACGACCCGGCGGGGATCGAATCGGGGATCCATCAGAGCCGGCAGGACCTGGTCGTCGGGGACCTTGAGGGCCTGCCGAACGATCCAGGCAAACGGCTCCGCTCGGGCATACCGATAGGCGTACGCCGGCTCCCCCTCGTAGGTGGTCAGGGCCGCGGTATCGAGCGGTTCCAGACCGGCAATCTGGACCGGGCGGTCCAGGACGACGTACTTGACGGCCAGAAGCCGCCAGAGGTTGGGGTTGCCAAGGTTGCGCCAGACGTTCTTGCCCCCGAGCAACTCGTCGTATCGGTGCAACTCGGTACCCTGGTAACCCAGGACGGACCGGACGGCGTACAGCATGGGATAGTTGTCCTGGCTATATCTGTTCACGGGCAGGATGCGGTGAAGGGACCGGTCCCGCTCCAGGAGCGACATCACGCCGTCTCGGGCAAACACGCGCTCCGCGCCGGGCCCGAAACGGATCTGTCGCCGCTCGACGCTCCATAGGTCCAGGAGCACCAGGGCGGCGACCGCGACAGCCCAACCCCGGCCCGCCAGCGCGTTGCGGCGAAGCGCGGCGAGCAGCCCGAGGATTCCCAGGCCCAGCGCCAGAGCCCGGACCGCATCCCATACAAACGTCCCGTAGTTCGCCTCGACGGCCGAGATCCGGCTGGGGTCGGCAAAGGACAGCATGATGCCCTTGAACCCGCCGGCGAGCGCCAGCCCGGCGCCCGCGCCGAGGATGCCCAGCCAGGTCCAGAGGACCCCTTTCTTGACCTGGCCCTGGGCACGGAGGATGGCCTGCGCGCCGAACGCGGCGAGTACGGCCACGCCGAATGACACGATGAAGAAGATCATCCCCGCGCCGCGCGTGCGGTTGATGCCCGGCAGCAGGTGGTAGGGCAGCCGATAGAACGGCGTATGTCCGCCCAGCGCGAACAACACGCCGTACAGCATGAGAAACGCGAAGAACCAGGCGAACCGCCGCCGATCCGTGAGGCCGTAGCCGAAGGAGGCGAGGATCAGCGCGACAACGCCGGGGTACTCGCTGTGATACTTGAGGAAGTTCCTGCCCCAGTAGTTCTCCACCATGCCGGAGAAGCTGGGCCACACGACATTGAACAGCTCTTCCGGCGGCATGGCGTACGACGTGGCATACTCCCATCCCGTGCTGCTGGCGCCGGCGGCGACCGCCTCAGCTCCCCGCGGGGAGTAGGCCACGTATTCCAGGAACGGGATCAACTGGATGGCGTCAATGGCGAACCCGAGGGCAAGCCCGGCGCCGAACAGCAGCGCCGACTGCCACCACCGATGTGCGGCCGGGCGTTCCCCACTCCAAACCACCATGAATAACCAGAAGAAGCCCGCTGCCATCAGCAGGTAATAGGTGAGCTGCACGTGGGGCGACAGCAGGCACAGGGCAACCACGCCGCCAAACCCCACGTACGCCCGCCACGCACCCTGAGATACGGCGCGATACAGACACAGGAGCGCGAGCGGCAGAAAGGCGCTGACCGCGAGCTTCCCGTCGTGACCGGCGGTCACCAGCGAGACCAGTTGTCCGGTGAACATGTACGCCGCTCCGCCGATGAATGACGGCCCCCAATCCAGTTTCAGCGCCCTGAGGAACAGGAATGTGCCCGTTCCGGCGAGCACGATGTGCAGCATGAATCCCAGCGTGATGCCGGCATCCACGGGAAGGAACAGGCGCAGGAACATGCCGGGATAGAACGTGTCGCCGTTGGTCACGTTGGCGGCGAACGGCATACCCCCCAGGACGTATGGATTCCAGGGCGCGAAGTCGCCGTACTGTTTGAGGTAATCAACGGCGAACTTGCGGAAGGGATACACGTGCCGTTGATCGCTCGCGATGAACCCGGTGATCAGGTTCTGCCCCAGCCAAAACGGCCAGAACGCGAGGGCGACGAACGCGGCATAGCCCGCGGTGGCCGCGAGCGCGGGAGCACGATGGACCAGGCGGGCCAGCATGGCCCTACGTCCGCGCGGTCACGACTTTACGAACCGGTAGACGATGGACCGAGAGAGGAGCGGAAAAGGGGCGGGTATCGGCGGGTACAGGTACGTACTGGCGTGGCCGTCGAGGCGAAAGCCGTTCATTTCGCCCAAGCGCGTCATGGTCTGTCGCGTCCAGCTGTAGATGTGGCCCTGACGGTCGGGGACGCGGAACACGTTCCAGAGCAGTTCCTTGACGTGATACGGATTGGGCACGGAGGGCAGATATACCCCGCCGGGCCGCAACACGCGCCGAACCTCGCCCATGGTGTCGTAGGGCCGGGGCACGTGCTCCAGTACCTCGATCATGAACACGAAGTCGAAGGACTCGTCCGGGAACGGGATCCCCAGGGAGACATCGTGAATCAACACGTGGGGCGCGGCGAACTCGGGCGCGATGTCCATGCCCTGGTACTTCACGTCGGCGGGCAGGTAGTGGCGCAGGTCGCCGTTGCGGCTGCCGATGTCCAGTACCGCGCTGCCGGGCCGCACGCGGGCGAGCCGCGAGGCGTTCCGGAAGCGCATGCGCTCCTCACCCGAGTGACGCCAATTGTAGCGGGCGCTGTAGAAGTCCCGCAGTTCGGCGGAAGCCGGCGCGACGCGTTGGCTCATGGAGTAGACAAATATAACCGGGGTTAGGACGTGCTGTTATGCCCGGCGCGCCTCTGGTCGCGGTCGCCGCCGGGGCGAATGAGCCGGCTCACGGTGAGGACGCAGAGCGCGGTTCCGAGTTCCACGGCCACGAGCCAGATCCGGGCGCCGACGGCCAGGGCGAACGCCCGGCCGCCGCCCACGAGGGGGCTGAGCGCCGCGACCAGGGCCGCCTCTCGCACCACCAGTCCCGCGGGTGCGAACACGGCGATCAGCCCCACCACATAGCTCGCCACGAAGGCCGTCGCGGCGGGCACCAGCGGTGGCGCGCCATGGGGCAGTACGGCGCGGGAGAACAGCCAGAACGAAACGCCGTACGACAGCCACAGCAAACCCAGCCCGATCACGTACGCCGTGAAGGCGCCCGGTGAGGGCGCAGGCCAGTGCCCTTCCCCCTTGGTGAGCCGCGCCAGCAGCCGGTTGGCGTACGGGAGCGCCTTGGGAAGCAGCAGGACAACGACGGCAAGGCCCAAGGCGCCCAGGGCGGGACCTGCGCCGGCCGGGATCCCCTGCCACCAGGGCCCCAGCATGGCAGGGGCGGTCGCCACCGCAAGCCCGAGTCCGGTGCCTTTTTGCCCTTTCGTC
>CAZVKD010000140.1:6054-8142 GCA_964627675.1 uncultured Gemmatimonadaceae bacterium | reverse complement strand
AAGTCATTGAACTTGTATTTCGTCACCGCGAGGTAGGTCGTCGCCGGATCGTGGGGCGAGACTTCGATGGCGTTGATCTGCGCTTCGCCGATCTCGCGCGGCGTTACGTCGGTCCAGCTGCCACCCCCGTCTCGCGTGAGGTGCACCAGGCCGTCGTCGCTCCCGGTCCAGATGGTGCGAGCGTCGTGCGGCGACTCCGTCACGTAGTAGATCGTCCCGTAGATCTCTCCGCCCGCCCCCTCGTTCGTGATGGGCCCGCCGCCGGGACCCTGCTTCGTCGAGTCGTCCCGCGTGAGGTCGGGGCTGACCTCCACCCACGTGCGCCCGCGGTTCTCGCTCTTCAGCAGAATGTTGGAGGCGTGGTAGATGACGGTCGGGTTGTGGGACGACACCACGATCGGGGCGTTCCAGTTGAAGCGGTACTTCATGTCGCGGGAGGCGAGCGCGGCCGGCAACACCGGATAGGCCATCACGTCCCGGGCGTTGCCCGTCTCGCGATCCCACTCGGTGATCTGGCCCATGTAGCAGCCGGCGTACACGTATCGGGGGTGGTCGGGATCGAACGCCACGTGGGCGCTCTCGCACCCCCCCACGTCGTACCAGTCCTTCCAGCCGATCCCGCCGTCGGAGTCCCGGCTCGCGATGCCCACCGTGGAATTGTCCTGCTGGCCGCCGTATACGTGATAGGGGAACCGCCGATCCGTGTTGACCCGGTAGAACTGCGCCGTGGGTTGGTTCTCCTGGGTGGACCAGGTGCGCCCGCCGTTGAAGCTGATGTTGGCGCCGCCGTCGTTGGCATTGATGAGGATCTGGGGATCGTCCGGATTGATCCACAGATCGTGATTATCGCCGTGCGGCACCCGCACCGAGGTGAACGTGCGCCCGCCGTCAACGGACTTCATGAACGGCGCGTTCATGACGTACACCACGTCGGGATTCTTCGGGTCGGCGAACACCTCGATGTAGTACCAGGCGCGGGCCCGAATGGACCAGTCGCTGTTCATCAGCGTCCAGCGCCGGCCGCCGTCGTCGGAGCGGTATAGGCCGCCGCCGGGATCGGCTTCCACGATGGCGTACACCCGCTCGGGATTCGCCGCCGAGACGTCCACGCCCACCTTTCCGATGAGCGGCGGCAGTCCCGTCGTGATCTTCTCCCAGGTGTCGCCGCCGTCGGTGGACTTGTGGATTCCGCTCCCGGGACCGCCGCTTCGAACCATCCAGGGCTGTCGCAGATGGTCCCAGAAGGCGGCGTAGAGGATGCGGGGATTGGTGGGGTCCATCGCCAGATCGCTCGCGCCCGCCGTCTCGCCCACGAAGAGCACCAGCTGCCAGGTGGCGCCGCCGTCCCGGGAGCGGTAGATGCCGCGCTCCCGGTTCGGCCCGTACGGCGCGCCCTGTGCGGCGACGTAGACCAGGTTCGGATCCCTGGGGTGGACGCGAATGCGGGAGATGGCGCGCGTCCGCTCGAGCCCCAGGTGTTGCCACGTCTTGCCACCGTCGGTGGAGCGATAGACGCCGTCGCCGTGCGACGTGGCGACGCCGCGCACGGCGTGTTCGCCCATGCCCACGTACACCACGTTGGGATCGGACTCCGCGACGGCGATGGCCCCGACCGAGCCGGTCTGGATGAACCCGTCGGACACGTTGCGCCAGGTCTCGCCCGCGTCGTCGGTCTTCCACACGCCGCCGCCCGTGCCGCCGAAGTAGTAGACCATCGGTTGGCCGCGAACGCCGGCCACGGCGACCGATCGGCCGCCGCGGAACGGCCCGATGTTGCGCCACTCCAGGGCCTGGAAGCGAAAAGAATCGACGGTCGCCGGTCGGGCCTGCTGCGCCGACGCCGGCCACGCGAGAAGCGTGACACCCGCCACCGCCGCACCGACCGCGCGGCGCACGACACCATCGCTGGTCATGGACACTCTCCCACTTGTGCTGGCAGAAGATTGATGGGCAGAGGGCACCCCGATGAACACCCGGCTACTCCGCGCAGCCAGGTTTGTAGATCACCCCGCTGGCCGCCCCCCCCCCCCACGGTAGCCCCCACGGGCGCCCCCAACCCCACGGACCCCCCCCACGACACACCAGCGC
>CAZVKD010000140.1:0-6044 GCA_964627675.1 uncultured Gemmatimonadaceae bacterium | reverse complement strand
TTTGTAGATCACCCCGCTGCCCTCCCTCCCCCCCATCTTGACCACCATCGGCCGCTCGAACCGCAAGTGCCGCACGAAGGACAACTCCTGCTCCGCCGGCCGCGCGGCGATCCAGTCCCAATCCACGAACCCTTCGCCGGTATCGGCGTTGACCGTGAAGTAGCCCACCTGAAACGATGTCAGGTTCTGGAAGAAGTGGCTACCCTGCGAGGGCGTAACCCGGAAATCGCGGAACCCGGCCTCCACGATCACCCGCGCCCCCGAGATCTCGTCCCACGTCACCGGAATGCCCGCCCACGGATCGGCCGATCCCCAGCGCCCCACGCCAATCAGCACATACGGACGCCGCCCGGCCAGCAGCGCGGCGTTGCACCGGGCCACTTCCCGCGCCACGATGTGACTTTGCGCGCGGTCGAAGCGGTGGGCGTCCACCACCACGAGATCGTACAGATCGTGCAAAATGCCGCTGCCCATCACCCGCGGGCTGCGACACACCAACTGGTCATCGGCCACGTCGGCCAGCGAACCCCCGTCGCCCTGGCGCAAGAGCACCAGCGGCCGTACCTGGAGGAACCCGAACTCCGCGGCTTCCTCGGACCCGCCCAGGCACACCGCGAACTCGATCTCCGCCTCTCGGTTCACCCCTTCCTTTCCCAGCTGCAGCAAGTACGACACGATGTCGGCCAGGGGAAACACGCCGTGCTTCAGCACCGGGGCGAAGGTGACCAACCGGACCCCGGGACGCGACAGGCCGTCGTGAACGGCGTGTTCCTCTCGGGAGTAAGTGGACGCCAGCGCGGCGAGCGCGCCATCGCTCTCGGCCACCGAGAGGGGGAAGGACGTTTCCCGCATGGACTCATCCGCGCCGCCACTGGCGCCACGCAGATCCAGGGCCCAGAACTCGCGCTGCGAATTCGCCAGGATGTCCTCGGCGGACGAGAAATTGAGGATCTTGCGGGGATGTCGGGGGGAGAACGTAAGGCAGCGTTCGTTCTCCACCACCGTTCGCCCCATGCCCAGCGCGACGGCCACCACCCCGTCCTCCGCCCGCATCGGGGGCGACGGGTACGCATTGAGGGAGCGCGCCACGCCGGAGAACTCGGGGTAGTAACGCCCGTTGCGCTCCGCCCCGACCACCTTCTGGAGAATCACCGCCATCTTCTCTTCCTCCAGACGATACGGCGTAGCGCGCAAGTACGCCTTGGCGTGCCGGCTGAACGTGGAGGCATACACCCGCTTGATGGCCTGCTCCAGCTGCGCCAGGCGGTGCTTCAAGCTGGGGTGGTTATTGGGCAGCATGTAGGTCTGATACACGCCGGTGAGCGGCAAGTACTGGGAATCCTCCAGGAGGCTCGAGGATCGCACGGCCAAGGGCCACCGCACGTGTTCCAGGAATCGCCGCAGATCCGCCCGCACCGCCCGCGGCAGCGGAGCGGCCAGGAACCGCTGCACGATCTCGGCGTCATCGCCGCCGCTCAGCGCCAGTTCCACCAGATGGTTCCGCGCGAGGAACTGGTCGAAGCAGTCGGTCGCGATCACCACCGCGGGCGGCACCGTGATGTGCACGCCGGGAAACCGGTCCTCGGCATGGTGGTAGTTGAGCAAGTAGCGCAGGAACGCCAGCCCCCTCGCCTTGCCGCCGAGCGAGCCGCCGCCGATGCGCGCGAAGAAGCTCCCCGAGCCGTCGAACGCCCGGCGGTCGAAGTCCGCGATCAGCGTCTCGCGTTGTTCCCGCCGCAGCGCGGCGATGGATTCGATGAGGTCCTGGCGCAAGTGCTCGAGCGACGGGAAATCCGACACCTTTCGCGGACGCAGCCGATGCGCCAGGGCGAACTCGGTGCGACTGGTCAACCAGCGGGAGAAGTCGTTCCGGCCCGCATGGTAGGCCAGACTGTCCGCCGGGACGGAGCGCAGCAGCCGTTCCATGGCTTGGAGATCCCTGGCCCGGCCCACTTCCGTTCCGTCCGGGGCGCGAAACACGAAATCGCCCAACGCGAACTGCTCCACCATGAACTGCCGGAGATCGGTGAGCAACGTCTCCGAGTACTTCCGCAGGAACGGCACCCCGATGGCCTGCGCTCCGGCCGCGAACTCCGGCCGGCTCGACTGCAGGAGAATGGGCAGGTCCGGCACCGCCGCGCGCGCCTTCCGCGCCAGGTCGAACCCGGCATCCCGCGACAACGCGCCGCCGCGCGGGAATTCCACGTCCGAAATGAGACCCAGCAAGTACGGCCGGTACTGGTCGAACAGGGCCCACGCTTCCTCGAACGTCGTCGCCAACAGGATCTTGGGGCGGGCCCGCGTCCGGACCAGTTTGTGCGACAGATTCAGCCCTTCGGCAATGAGCCGATGGGACTGGCTGATCAGCTCGGTGTAAATGGTGGGCAGGAAAGACGAGTAGTATCGCACGTTGTCCTCCACCACCAGGATCACCGGGACGCCGACCAGCGCCGTGTCGTGCGCCGCGTTGCGACGATCCTCGACCGACTTCACGATGGCCACCAGGATCCGGGCGTTCCCCTGCCAGAGAAACACACGCTCGATGTCGCCCAGATCGGGGCGCGCCGTCAGATCCTTCCGCTCGCTGTTGTCGAACGCCAGCACGGCCACGGGCACATCGAGGCCGGCGGCGCGCACCTCTCGCGCGAGGTCCACCGCATCCATGTCCCCCGGGCGCGGCGCCGTGATGATCAGGTTGAACCGCCGTTCGGTCCGCGCCAGCCGCAACGCCTCCGCGCCGCTTCGGACATGCGTAAGCCCCGGCGAGTGATGCAGCGACAGCTCTAGGAACTCTCCCAGGATCAGCTCGTTGAGCCGGCCGTCTTCCTGAAGGGTGAACGCTTCGTACAGGCTGGAGACAAGCAGGATATCTTGCACCCGGAACGGCATGAGGCGCTGGAAAGCCTGGTAGACGTCGCCCGGTCCGCGGGTCACCGGGTTTGCGGATCCCGACGGGCGGAGGGTGGCACAGGCGGGAGCAGACAGACGATGGCGGACACCGGACCCAGCCGATCCCGCAGGCCGGCCTGCCCCATCCGCCATCCCCGATCCGCCGCCCGAACGCGGCAAGCCGACGTCGTCAGACCACGCCCTGATCCAGCATCGCGTTCGCCACCTTGACGAACCCGGCGATATTGGCCCCGTCCACCAGATTCCCGGGCCGCCCATACGCTTCGGCCGTCTCGAAACAGGTCTTGTGGATGGCGATCATGATCTCGTGCAGCCGGCGATCCACCTCTTCCCGCGTCCACGACAACCGCATGCTGTTCTGCGCCATCTCCAGACCGGACGTCGCCACGCCACCGGCGTTGGCGGCCTTGGCAGGCCCGTACAGGATACCGGCCGTCAGAAAGGCCTTGGTGGCCTCGAGCGTGGACGGCATGTTGGCGCCCTCCGAAACCACCGAGACGCCGTTCTTCAAGAGGTTGGCGGCGTCCTTGGCGTTGATCTCGTTCTGGGTCGCGCTGGGGAAGGCGCAATCGGCCTTGATGGTCCACAACGCATTGTAGTCCGCCGTGGGGTCGTGCGCGAGGTATTTCGCGGTCTTGAACCGGTCCGCGTACTCCCTGATCCGTCCGCGACGCACGTTCTTCAGCTCCATGACCCACGCCAGCTTCTCCCGGGTGATGCCCTCGGGATCGTAAATCATGCCGCCCGAGTCCGACAACGCCACCGGCCTGGCCCCGAAATCGAGCAGCTTCTCGATGGTGTACTGCGAGACGTTGCCGCTCCCCGAGACCAGACAGGTCTTGCCCTCCAGCGTCTGGTTGCGCGTCTTCAGCATCTCGGCGGCGAAATACACGCACCCGTACCCCGTGGCCTCCGGCCGAATCAGCGAGCCACCCCAGTTCAGGCCTTTGCCCGTCAGCGTGCCGGTAAACTCGTTCGCCAGACGCTTGTACTGGCCGAACAGGTACCCAATCTCCCGCGCCCCCACGCCGATATCTCCCGCGGGAACGTCCGTGTCGGGTCCGATGTGGCGCCACAGCTCCGTCATGAAGCTCTGACAGAAGCGCATGACTTCCGCGTCACTCTTGCCCTTGGGATCGAAGTCCGACCCACCCTTGCCCCCGCCCATCGGCAGCGTCGTGAGGGAGTTCTTGAAGACCTGCTCGAACGCCAGGAATTTCAAGATCCCCAGGTTCACCGATGGGTGGAAGCGCAACCCGCCCTTGTAGGGACCGATCGCGCTGTTCATCTCGATGCGAAACCCGCGGTTCACCTGCACGTCCCCCGCATCGTCCATCCACGGGACGCGGAACATGATGACACGCTCCGGTTCCACGATCCGCTCCAGGATCCTGGCCGAGCGGTACTCCGGGTGCCGGTCCAAGACCAGCTCCAGCGACTCGAGCACCTCGCGCACCGCCTGATGGAACTCTGGCTCCGCCGGGTTCTTGGCTTCCACCAGGGCGATCACGGATGCCACGTACTCTTTCGCGCCCGCTGGCCGGGCGCGGGTGTCCATCATCGGGCTCATGAACGCGATGCCTCCTCGCAAGGGATGCCGACCGCCAACCGCTGGCCCTGAAATAACCGCCCGAAGTATGAAGCCTTCCCCAAGGGCGCGTGAGCCCCCAATTCGCCCCTAGTGAGGCGATATGCCTGCTCCGCTGCCTTTCGCCACACGAGTTCCGCGGCCGGGCGATCAGTCCGGGGGGCGGTGCGGTATTTCCCAGCCAGCCAATCGGTTAGGACTCACCAGGGCGGCGAAGTGATAGCTGTTCCGGTTCAGTCTCGCCCACTAGCTTGGTGGCCGCCTCGACTTTGATGGCCGAAACCGGATAGCCCCTGCCCCAGCTCCCTGTTACCGTCATGGCAACGAGGTGAGCCACCATGATCATGAGCGTCAACGGAACCCATCGCGACTTCGACACCCGTTGGGCCGCCGTCCTGAACCGAGATCGGGCGGAAGACGGCCGGTTTGTATACGCGGTGCGAACCACCGGCATCTACTGCCGTCCCTCCTGCCCCTCGCGCCGGCCCGCGCGACGCCACGTGCGGTTTTTCGAGTCGTCATCGCAGGCCGAGAAGGCAGGGTTCCGGCCGTGCAAGCGGTGCGCGCCGGCGCGAGCCGAGGCTACCGATCCCGCCGCTCGGCTCGCGGCCGACATTGCCCGTCTGCTGCGGAATCAAAGCGGCCCGGTTTCACTGGAGGAGTTGAGCCGCGCCACCGGCCGCAGCGTGCGCCATCTCCGGCGCGTGTTCAAGCGGGTGACCGGCCTGAGCCCGCGCCAGGTGACCATGGCGCGGCGCGTGCGCGCGCTCAAGCACCGACTCCGGCAGGCGGACACGGTCACGCGCGCGCAATACGACGTCGGATTCGGCTCGAGCAGCCGGCTGTACGAGCGCGCCGAAGGGGCGTTGGGCATGACGCCGGCCACCTACCGCAAAGGCGGTGAGGGCACGCGTATCGGGTACGTGATCGTACCCACGTCGCTCGGGAAGCTCCTGGTGGCCGGCACGGCACGCGGACTCAGCGCCGTACGGTTCGGCGAGTCGAACGCCGCTCTGACGGCGTCGCTGCGCGCGGAGTTCCCTCGAGCGGTCCTCGAGCCGGACGAGCCGAGGGTGAGCCTGTGGGCCGCTTCGCTCAAGGCGCAAACCGATGGGCTCAAGCCGTCGGCCCTGCTGCCCCTGGACATCCAGGCGACCGCCTTCCAACTCCGCGTGTGGGAAGAGCTCCGGCGCATTCCGTTCGGCGAGACCCGCACCTACGCCGACGTGGCGCGGGCCGTCGGCCGTCCCAGGGCGGCACGAGCGGTGGCCCGTGCATGCGCCACCAATCGCGCCGCGCTCGCGGTGCCGTGCCATCGCGTCGTGCGAGAGGACGGCAGCCTCGGCGGATATCGCTGGGGGTTGGATAGAAAGCAGGAACTCCTCAGGCGGGAGCGCGGGAGCGCGTGAGGAGCGCCGCCGGCGAAGGCGGCGGCCGGCGCACGCCCATCGCCGGCAGCGCATGGAGCCCGGAACGACAACCGCGGACAACGGACCACCGACACCTGACTGATCACACCGGATTCGGCACGCCCGGCCGGCGTGCC
>CAZVKD010000139.1:0-8180 GCA_964627675.1 uncultured Gemmatimonadaceae bacterium | reverse complement strand
TCCCTCGTCCTTTCCGCTCTACTCCTGGTTGAGTGTCCTCACAACGCCACACCGAACTGCACCGCTATACCACACGGCCCATCCCCTGAGCCGCTGCCGCTCAATACCGCCGCCCCGTCAACCACCGGTTCGTGGCGTCCAGCACCGCCAGCACCGCCGCCCGCTCGGCGCTGTCCTCCAAGCGGCACGTGCCCGGCAACAACAACGCACTCTTCCGCCCCTCCACGACGTACACGGCCGCGAACACGAAATCATCGTCAAACGCGCGCACTACCTTGGCACCCTCCAGCTCGATCGTCCCCTCCGGCACGAGCCCCGCCAACGCGCTCACCGCCGCCCGCGCCGCCCCCTGCACCCGCGTCTTCGTGGTGTCCGCCACCTCGGCCCGCCCCGTCACGTCCTCCCCGTTCACCGACAACGTCACCTCGATCTCCACCCGCCCCGGCCGCACCGCCCGCGCCGACACACCCACGTACAACAAACTGCGCTTCAACGCCTGCTCCCGCACCGCGTGCCGCTCCAGCGCCTCGATCGGCTTCACCTCGGCCGTCTGCGCCACACTGATCTTGCGGTGATCCACCTTGAGGCCGAGTTGGGCCAGCAAGGCGCTCTCCACGTTCCGCACCACCTGCTTAGGGTGTGTCCCCGGCTGCGTCAGCACGTGCACCTCGGTAACCTCGCCGATGGGCGAGACCACCACCCGCGCCGACAGCACCCCCTGCAAGCTCGTCAGCAGGTTCTCCGCGCGCTTCACACCCCAGGGATCGGGCATCTGCTTCGAAATACCGCCCGATTCCCGCTCCGGCAATCGCTCCGGTTCGGCGGTCACCGCTCGCACCCTGTATCAATCCGCATCGTCACCCCACCAAAGCAATCGGCCAGTAGCCTCGGAAGAACCACCAGCCCTGTAACAATCAGGAATCAGACGATGAGCGATGCGGCCCGATCCCCAGACCCAGAAGCCCCTTACTCGCCAGGGACACCCGCCCACCGCCCGCCATCGCCCGTCGGCCAACCTCAGGCGTCGGTCTTCCTGCGCCCACGCAAGCCGCCGTCGTCGGCCTTCCACCGTACCGCGTTCCCGCCATCCGCCTTGGCCTGATAGACCGCCCGGTCCGCCGCCTCCAGCACGTCGCCCCCCTCTGGCATGGCGGGATCGTAGCTCGCCACACCCACCGACGCCGTGACCCCAATCTCCCCATACCCCAGCACCTGCCCCAACCGCTCCACCCGCTGCCGAATCGCCTCGCCCACGCGCCGCGCGCCCACGATGTCCGTATGCACCAGCACCAGCACGAACTCGTCCCCGCCATAGCGCGCCGCCACGTCCGTGGCGCGGATCAACCGCGACAGCTCGATCCCCACCCCCTCCAGCACCTGATTCCCCGCCGCGTGGCCGAACGTGTCGTTCAACTGCTTGAACCGGTCCAGGTCCACGAACACCACCGCGAACGTGTCGCCGGTCCGCTTGCTCCGCGCCACCTCGTGCGCCAGGCGCTCTCTCAACACCCGATAGGTCGCGAGCCCCGTCAGCTCGTCCACCGCCGCCTGGCGCTGCGCTTCGGTGAGGCGCTTCTCCTGATACGGCGGGCACTGGCGGTAGGACGCCTTGCCCGCGAGCATCGCCCGGGCAAACCCGGCGCACGTATGGTAGCCGCACGCCCCGCAGTCCCACGGCCGTCCGTTGGGCGCGGTGCCGATCTTCTCGATCACCGCGGCCACGTCGGCCTCCTCCACCCGCTTCCCGTTCCGCGCCGGCTCGAACCGGGCCCGGACGTCCACCACGACGTCGGGATCCACCACAGGCAACGGGCTGCGCGGCGGCTCGCACTCTTCCACCACCCGCCGCCGCCAGAAAAGCTCCTCCTTAGGACCCAGGAGCGGGTGATCCAGACACCCTTCACACGGCAACAGATCCACGAAGCCGAGCGAGATGCCGTCCCGCACCGCCCGGGCCAGCGCGGGCAGCTGGCCCAGCCCGCGGACTTTTCGGAACCGGCCGCTCGCCTGCCGCGTCTCCTGAAGCACGGGCAGCGGCAAGCCGCCCGCCGTGGACACGTGCCGCCTCCGCTCCTCCGGAATGCGCGCGAAGTGATATGGCTGTTCGCTCACGCGCACCCGCAACCGCTCGAGCAGGCGCTCCAGCTCAGCGAACGTGATCACCGCCGCCACGTCAGTCCCGCCGCCCGTCAGGCAGACACCGGCATACACCAGCGGCACGTCCTGCCCGTACAAGGCCTTGAGATACCGCGCCTCGGCCGCGACCGGCGTCTCCACCTGCGCCAGGTAGGGCACGAGATCCGGGTAGTTGTGCCGGATCGTCTCCACCACCACCGGGCAGGTGGACCGGATCATCGTCCCCCAGCCCGCCTCAGACCACAACCTCAAGTACTCGGCGGCAACCAGCTCGTCCCCCAGCACGCCGCGATGCACCCGCGCAAAGCCCGCTTGATAACAGGCGTTGACCAATTGCTCCGGCGTGGCGGGGTAGAAATGCGCCGCCGCCTCGACGCTCAAGATCAAGATGGCATCGCCGCGGCCCGCGAGTCGCTCGGCCACGGCGAGGTCGCCGCTGACGTCAATCGCGTCGTGCGGGCAGGCGGGCACGCACAACCCGCACCGCACGCACGCGTCGTCCACAATGCTGACCGCCGAGCCGTCCGCGGCAACAGCGTCGGCGGGACATACACGAACACAGGCCAGGCACGATACGCACTTGGCCTGGTTGATCTCAAACAGCACTCGTAAGTCGCCTTATCGCCGAGCCTTGGCGCGGGCCAGTAACAAGGGGTGACAACTATGGGGAATGGGACGGGAGAAGTCAATAGAGGGGGCTAGGGTCAACGCCTTGCCTGTCAGGGACTTACGGGAAGGATGGGGAGTTGGTGAAGGTGGTGGAGGCGGTGAGGCAACGGCGCGCGTGAGCGGAGGGGATCTCTTCATCTACCCAGATCACCATACCCAACCCCTCCCCCAACCTTCTCAACCTTCTCAACCTTCCGAACCTTCACCAACCTTTCCCAAGCTTCCCCAACCTTCACCCCCTTTCCCCGACCTTCCCATCCAGCACCTGTCTCACCTTCTGAGCTAAGCCATTCGCGGTAAACGGCTTAGGAAGGAACTCCGTCCCGGTCTCCAGCACACCCTGTCTGGCGATCGCTTCGCCGGGATACCCGGACGTGTATAGTATCTTTACACCCGGCCGCAGCCTGCCGACGCGGTCCGCAAGCTCCCGTCCGCTCATCCCCGGCATAACCACGTCGGTCACAACCAGGTGAATCGGCCCAGCCCGGCCGGCCATGTCCAGAGCGTCGGCAGGGCTTCTGGCCTCGAGCACCGAGTAACCCAGTCGTTCCAGGATCTGTCGCGCCAGGCGGCGCACTGCTGCGTCGTCTTCGACCAAAAGGACCGTCTCGGTGCCCTCCGTCAGCCCCTCGGGGGCGGCGCGGGCCACGGACGCTTGAGCCTCCGGGGGCGCCTGCGGCAGGTACAACTTGAACGTCGAGCCCCGGCCGAGTTCGCTGTACACCGTGATGTGCCCGCCGCTTTGCTTCACGATGCCGTACGCGGTTGCCAGACCGAGCCCCGTTCCCTTGCCGGGTTCCTTGGTGGTGAAGAACGGCTCGAAGATCCGTGCCTGCACCTCCTGCGTCATGCCGGTCCCCGTGTCGGTAACGGCGAGCATGACGTAGCGACCAGGCTCGACGGCAAACCCGTGCGTCGCCTGGTACCCTTCGTCCAGCTCCACATTCGCGGTCTCAATGGTGAGCCTGCCGCCGCGTGGCATGGCGTCGCGCGCGTTCACCGCCAGGTTCACCACCACCTGCTCGATCTGGCCCGGATCCGCCTTCACCGGCCACAGCCCGGGGAACGAAACCGCGACCAGCTCGACGTCCTCGCCGATAATGCGACGCAGCATCCGGTCCATGGCGGCGATCACTTCATTGAGATCGAGGATGCGCGGCTGGAGCACCTGGCGGCGGCTGAACGTCAGCAGTTGCCGGGTGAGCCCCGCGGCCCGATCTGCCGCGCGCCGAATCTCGTCAACGTCCGCCCGCCGCGGATCGCCTTCGCGGATCTGCTCGCGCAAGAGGTCGGCGTAGCCCCTGATAGCCGTCAGCAGGTTGTTGAAGTCGTGCGCGATGCCGCCGGCCAGGCGGCCGATGGCTTCCATCTTCTGCGACTGCTGGAGCTGCGCCTCGAGGCTCTTCTTCTCCGTTACGTCGAGCCAGGCGCCAATGACCTCCTCGGGCGCGCCCGCGGCGTCCCGCACCAGGCGCGATTCGTCCAGCACCCACCGGTACGAGCCATCCTTGCGCCTCAGCCGGTATTCCTGCCCGACGCGGTCAGCCGAGAGCACGCTCCCGCGTTCGGCTCGGGCCCGCTCGCGGTCCTCCGGATGCACTTGATCCGCCCACCACCCCCGGCTCACGACCTCATCGCGCGCCCAGCCCAAGATCGAGATGATGTTCTCGCTTACCCAGGTGAGAGCGAGTTCCTCGGAGCGCGCGTCCAGCACGTAGATCACGGCTGAACTGGCGGCCACGACGTGGGACAGGCGCTCCTTGGTGGCGCGCAGTTCCCGCTCGGCCCGCCGCCGCTCCGTAATGTCCACCAGCGAGCCCTCGATGTAGAGGACCCGCCCCTCGGAGTCCCTCACCACCTTGCCGGAATTCTCGACCACGACCTCGACGCCATCCACCCGCCGCAGCCGCGTTTCGAAATCCACGGCCACGCCGCTCTGCCCAAGTCGCTCCACCCAGCGCAGGCGCTCAGCCGGATCCACGTAGTGCTCCACGGCGGAGTGACGCAGCATGGCCTCCCGGCTGGGGTAGCCGAGCAGCTTCACCAGCGCCCCGTTGGCGTCAAGGATCTCGCCACTGGGCAGCGTGCGATACAGCGCCACCGGCGCGTTCTCGAACAGTTCCCGATAGCGGGCTTCGGACCGCTTGAGCTTCTCTTCCGCCCGCCGCCGCTCCCGCCGCAGCTCGGCGTCCCGCAACTCCCGCTCGACGGCCGGCGCCAACCGGGCCAGGTTGCCCTTGAGCACGTAATCCTGCGCGCCCGAACGCAAGGCGGCGACCGCGGTCTCTTCGCCGATCGTGCCCGAGACGAAGATGAACGGCGTGTCAGCGTCCCGTTCCCGGAGCAGCGCCAGGGCCGCCGTGCCGCTAAACTGCGGCATGCTGTAGTCCGCGATCACGATGTCCCAGGTCTGCTCGCCCAACGCGGCGCTCATGTCGGCTCGGTTGTCCACCCGCCGACATTCCGGCTCCAAGCCGGCCCGCCGGAGTACACGCGTGAGCAGCTCGGCGTCTTCCGCCGAGTCGTCCACTAGCAAGACGCGCACCGGCCTGGCCACGTCAGGCGCCGGGCCGCGGCGGCGGCTGGTTGAGCAGCAGCCAGTAGAGCCCGGCGTCGCTCACGGCCTTCACGAACGATTCGAACTCCACGGGTTTGACGATGTAGCTGTTGACCCCCAGCGCGTAGCTCTTCTGGATGTCCGGCTCCTCGCTGGAAGAGGTGAGCACCACCACGGGGACGGTGCGGGTGCGAGGATCGCTCCGCACCCGTTCCAGCACCTCCAGGCCGTTCACCTTGGGGAGCTTGAGATCGAGCAGCACCACCTTGGGGAGCTGGGCGCCGTTCCGCCCGCCATACGGCCCGCGCGCGAACAGGAAGTCGAGCGCCTCCGCTCCGTCCCGCACCACGAAGATGCGATTGGCGAGGTTGACGTGGCGCAGCGCCCGCAACGTCAACTCCACGTCGTTGGGGTTGTCCTCCACCAAGAGAATCTCGACTTCGCCCAACCCGGTCACGCCCGGCCTCCAGCCGTCGGTATGGCGAAGTAAAACGTGGCGCCGCGATCCGGCTCACCTTCCGCCCAGACCCGTCCCCCGTGGCGGGCTACCACGCGCCGCACGATCGCGAGCCCCACGCCCGTGCCCTCGAATTCATCGGGCCGGTGCAACCGCTGAAACACACCGAAGAGCTTGTCGGCATACGCCATGTCGAACCCGACGCCGTTGTCGCGCACGAAGAACACGGTCTCCCCGGCGCCGTTCGTTGCGCCGATTTCCACGCGCGGGCTGGGGCTGGTGCGGCTGAACTTGAGGGCGTTGCCGATCAGGTTGACCCACACCTGGCGCAACAGCGCGCCGTCGCCCCGGACCACCGGCATATCGCCGATCTCGACCGCGGCCCGTTCGGCACCCGGCCCCGCGCTGGCCCGGGCGTCCTCCGCCGCGGCTCGGGCCAGGCTGCGCATGTTCACCGGGGCGGGCTCGAGCGGCTGCCGCGACAATCGCGAAAACGCCAGCAAGTCGTCAATCAGCTGCCCCATGCCGCTCGTGTTCGCCCGCACCACGCCCAGCAGCCGTCGCGCCTCGGCATCGAGCGTCCCGGCATAGTCCTCCAGCAATATACGGGAGAAGCCGTCAATCGCCCGGAGCGGCGCGCGCAAGTCGTGCGACACCGAATAAGAGAACGTATCCAGCTCGCGGTTCGCGGCTTCCAACTCCGTGATGCGCTGCGCCAGTTCGGCGTTCAGCCGCTCGATTTCAGCGCGCGCCCGCTCTCGTTCGGTGATGTCGATGAACGCGGCGACGGCGAAGGCGAGCCGGCCGTCGTCGCCGAACACCGGCGCCGCCCACACCTCGATGTGCACCGGCCCGCCAGGCCGGCGGATCTCGAAGTCGGCGGCATGCGCCGGTCTCCCCTTGAGCGCGTGCACGATGGGCTGTTCGTCGCCCGGATACGGCTGCCCCGTGCTCACGCGATAGGCCTGATGCACGGCGGCGAGCTCTTCCGCCGACGCATCGGGAGCGATTCCCCGGCCGAGGATCTTCGTGCTCAGCCGGTTGACGTACCGCGGCCGGCCGGTGTGGTCCACCACGTAAATGGCCACCGGCAGCGATTCGAAGATCTGCGCCAGGCGACTCTCGTTGTCCTTGACCTGGCTCAGCGCGTCCTCCAGCGCCGCCGTGCGCTCGGCCACCTGCCGCTCGAGGCCACGGCGCGCCTCCTCCACCCGCTGCGCCATGGCGTTGAAGGCGACGGCGAGCTGACCTATCTCGTCGCCCCGACGGCTCTCGATCCGGCGTCCATAGTCTCCCGCAGCCACCGCGTCCGCCGCCGCCGCGAGTTCCGCGATCGGGCGCGTCAAGCTCCGGCTCAGCGCCGTCGCACCCGCAGCCCCGAGCATCAGGAGACCGAGCGCGATGAGCGCGAGGCGACCGAGAACCCGCCGGGCGCGCGCCAGGACGCGATCTCTCGGGACCTCGACCACCGCGAGCCACGGCGTTCCGGGCACCGCGGCGGCCCACGCCAGCCGGGCGCCGGCACCGGGACGTTCGTATTCCAGCAGCGTGTCGCGAGGCAGCGGTGCCACGGGAGGCGGAGACACTACGGTGGCAAAATCCGTCCAGACGGATCCGCCCCCGAGGAGGATCAGGGCGTCCGATCCAATGAGGTCTCCCAGCTGTCGCGCGGCCTGTTGCGTGACGGCGATGCGGCGTCCCTGTACCACGTAGCCGAGCGTGGTACCGCGGTCTCGCACTGCCACGATCGCCGGGTAGAGCAGCGTGGAGTCCACCAGCCGGACCTCGCCGACGCGCGCGGTGTCCCGCCCCGGGTCCCACTCGCCCAACTCGACCGCCGGCTCCCCCGCGATGCGCGGCAGGTCCGGCTCGGCCGAGAGAAGGTGGCGCCCGCCGGTTTCCCACAGCTCCACGGTCACAATCCCTTCTGCCTGGCGGTGCAGCCCGCGCAACGCCTCCCGCGCGGCTTCTTCCGCCACCGGTGACTTCGTCCTGAGGTACGCGACGACCGCAGGCGCTCGGGCTACGGTGCCAGTCTCCGCAAGCCTCGCCCGTGGACTTGCCTGGAGCAGGTCCGCCAGCAGACGAGCGACACCCGCCGTTCGCTCCCGAGCCGCCAGCAGCGCCGAACGCCGCACCTCGAGATAGGCGGACCAGCCCAGCGCCGCGACGACAGCGAGCAGCAGGCCGCAGATCAACAGCGGCAGTCTGTACCGGATGGACACCCACCGGCGCGCGATCTGAACGGGCCGCGAAACGCGCTCCAACGTCATGTCACGTCTCGCTGCCCCGCGATCCGTTTCCCGGAGCCGACGGGACATCGTGCCAGGAACTCGAGGATGGTACCGATCAGTTGACCTC
>CAZVKD010000138.1:0-8188 GCA_964627675.1 uncultured Gemmatimonadaceae bacterium | reverse complement strand
TGAGTCGCGACGTCATCTCGGGATGGTTCAACACGTTACGCGGCCTGCCGCATCGGCTGGAGGAGGTCGGCCAGGTGGGCGGCGTGCTCTGGATCAACGATTCCAAGGCGACCAACGTGGCGTCCACCGCCGTGGCGCTGCGCGCGATGGACCGCCCGTACGTCCTGATTGCGGGTGGGAGACACAAGGGGGACTCGTACACGCCGCTCGGGGCCCTGCTGGCGCCGCGGTGCCGGGCGATCGTGGCCTACGGCGAGGCCGGGCCGCTCCTGGCCCGCGACCTCGGCGGCGTGTGCCCCGTACGCGTCGTGGTGCCGTTCGAGGAGGCAGTGCGAACGGCGGCAGGTCTCGCGCGCCCGGGTGATGCGGTCCTGCTCTCACCCGCCTGTTCGAGCTTCGATCAGTTCGCCAATTACGAGGAGCGCGGAGCCGTCTTTCGACGTCTGGCGGAGGCGACCTGACGGTACCGGCCAGACCCGGGCCCGGTGGATGGGAGACACGCCTGCTCGCCATCGTGACGGCGACCCTGGTGGTGTTCGGCGTGGCCGCCATCTACGGCGCCTCCAGTCTCGTCGCGGTGCAACGGGGAGAGCCCGGGTCCTGGTTTGCGATTCGGCAGGTGGCGGGCGCGGCGGTGGGTGCCGTCGTGTTCCTGGTCGCGGCGCGGCTCGATTACCACGTCTGGCAGCGGCTCGCATGGCCCCTGCTCGGACTCACGGCGGCAGCGCTCGCTGTTCCCTTCCTTCCCGCGGTGCGGGCCCTGGCGCCGGAGGTGAACGGAGCCCGCCGCTGGATCGAAGTCGGCATGGTGAGCGTCCAGCCCTCGGAGATTGCCAAGTTCGCCGTCGTGGTGTGGACCGCGATGCTCGCGACGAAAAAAGGGGACCGGGTCCGCGAATTCCGGTATGGCCTGGCGCCGTTCCTGGTCATCGTCGGTCCGATCTGCGCGCTGGTGTTGTTCGAGCCGGATCTGTCCACGGCCGTGGATATCGCCTTGCTCGCCGGGTTGGTGCTGTTCGTGGCGGGCGCGCGCATCGGTCACTTCCTCCTGCTGGGTCTCGTTGCCGTCCCGCTCTTGTGGCGCGAGATCGCGACGGTGCAGTACCGGTTATCGCGGGTCCTCACGTTCCTGAGCCCGGGTGGCGACGCGCAGGAGGCGAGCTGGCAGATCACCCAGTCGCTCATCGGGGTCGGAGCGGGGCAGTTGCTCGGGGTGGGCTTCGGCCAGGGCATGCAGAAGCTGGGCTACCTGCCGTACGCGTACTCGGACTTCATCTTCAGCACCATTGGTGAAGAGTGGGGCTTCGTCGGCGTGTGTCTCGTGGTGCTGCTGTTCGGACTGTTCTTGTGGATGGGGTTCCGCATGGCGCGTCTGGCGCCGGACCCGTTCGGCATGTTGGTGGCCGTGGGGCTTACCGGGCTCATCGGAACGGCCGCCATCGTCCACATGGCTGTCACCCTGGCGCTGGTGCCGACCACCGGGCTCCCGTTGCCGTTCATCTCGTACGGACGCTCGAATCTGGTGGTGTCGCTGCTGGCGGCCGGCGTGCTGGTGAGCATCGGCTCGGCGGCGGGCCGGCCGCGACGGGCGTCTCCTCCCCGCCCGAACCCGTGAGGGTCGTCATCGCGGGCGGCGGCACCGGCGGACACCTCATGCCGGCCATCGCTATCGCCGACGCGCTGCGCTCGTTGAACCCGACGGTTGATCTGCTGCTCGTTGGTGCGGCGCGCGGCGTGGAGGCCGCCATCCTTCCCACCCGATCGTTTCGCTTCTGTCTTCTCCCCGCCGAGCCGCTGTACCGCCGTCAATGGTGGAAGAACCTGATATGGCTGGCTCGCGCCCCCCGGCTTTACGCGGCGGCGGGGGCCGTGCTGGCCCGCGAACGGCCAGCCGTGGTGGTGGGCACGGGCGGGTATGCGGCGGCGCCGATGCTGCTCGCCGCCCGCGCGCGCGGCGTGCCGATCGTGCTTCAGGAGCAGAACGCCATGCCGGGCTTGGCCACGCGGTGGTTCGCGCGCGCGGCACGACAGGTCCACCTCGGCTTTCCCGAAGCGGCCGCCCGCCTCCGGCCGGGCAGGCACACGCAGGTGTTCACGTTCGGCAACCCCGTGGCGCCGCTTGAGCCACGGGACCGCGCCGTTGCCCGCCAGCGGTTGGGCCTGCCGCCCGAACCGCCGGTCGTCTTCGTGTTTGGCGGAAGCCAGGGATCGCGGGCTCTCAACCGCGCGCTGGCGGGAGCCCTCCAGCAGCGGCTGCTCCATGGGCTCGCCGTATGCTGGGGCTCGGGCGCCGGCGAATGGGAAACGTATCGCGCGTTTCACCGGCCACCGCTGATCCAGGTTCGCGCGTTCTGGGATCCCATCGGCGATGTCTATGCGGCGTGCGATCTCGTGGTCTCGAGGGCTGGAGCGATGACATTGGCGGAACTGTGCGCCTATGGGCTTCCCGCGGTCCTGGTGCCGCTTCCCACGGCGGCGGCGGATCACCAGACCAGGAACGCGGAGGCCATGGCGGGGGCCGGGGCAGCGCGATTGCTCCCGGAAGCGCTGCTCAGCCCGCAACGTCTGGCGGATGAGGTCCGCGGTATCGTCGAGAACCGAGCGCTGGCCGAAGAGATGCGGCGTGCCGCGCTGCGACGCGCCAGCCCTGACGCCGCCCGAAGGATTGCCGAAGCTGTTTTGGACCTCATAAGCTAGGTTCGGGCGTCTTTCACAAGTTGTGATCCCGCTTTATATTAGCTGCCCACCGATGCCTCTGTTCGCCCCCGAAGACCCCCGGCCGATTCACTTTATGGGGGTGGCTGGAGCGGGCGTGAGCGCGTTGGCGCTGATTGCCAGGCGGCGAGGGGTGGCGGTGAGTGGGTGCGATGCCGACCCCGTGGGCGCCGCAGACGTCGAGGTCGCCGGGGCCCGGATCTATCGTGGGCACGACCCGGCGCACGTAGTCGGCGCGCGCGCCGTGGTCTATACGGCGGCCGTTTCCTCGGATCACGCAGAACTGCGTGCGGCCCGCGCCGCGGGCATCCCGGTGATTCGACGCGCTGACGCGCTGCACCTGGCGGTACAGGGTGGCACCGTGGTCGCCATCGCCGGCACGCATGGCAAGACCACGACGACGGTCATGGCCACCGAAGCCTTTGCGGCCGCCGGGCGAGACCCAACGGGCATCGCCGGCGGCCGTGTCGCTGGATGGGGCGGCAACGCCAGGCTCGGGGGCGACGAGTTGTTCGTGGTAGAAGCCGATGAGTACGACCGGGCATTCCTCTCGTTGCGCCCGAGCGTCGCGATCGTCGGCAACGTCGAGGCCGACCACCTGGAGTGTTACGGGTCCATCGCCGCGCTGGAGGCGGCGTTCGCCGAGTTCGCGGGGTATGCGGGGATCGCGTTGTTCGGGGCGGACGACGCGGGCGCGCGCCGCGTGGCGGCCAGGGCGGGCCGGGAGCGTTGGCTGGTAGGACTCGCCCCAGACGCTGACGTCCGGGTGGAGCAGGTGCGTCAGGAGTCCGCCACGACGGAGGCCGACGTGGTCTTCGAGGGCGGGTTGCGGGTCGCGCTCACGCTTCAAGTGCCGGGTCTGCACAATGTTCGGAACGCAGCCATGGCATTGGCGGCCGTCCGGGCTCTGGGGGGTGACGTCGAGCGGGCGTGCGAGGCCCTCGCGGCGTTCAGCGGGGTGAGTCGCCGTTTTGAGTGGGTGGGGAGCGCCGGGGGCGTGACCGTGGTGGACGATTACGCGCACCACCCGTCGGAGGTCGCGGCCACCCTGGCCGCTGCCCGGCAGCGGTATCCGGGTCACCGCGTAGTGGCGGTGTTCCAACCGCACCTGTACACGCGAACGCAGTTGCAGGGCGATGCACTCGGCATCGCGCTGGCGGCGGCGGACCGTGTGGTCGTGACCGAGATCTACGCGGCCCGCGAAGAGCCCATCGCCGGCGTCAGCGGCGCACGGGTTGCCCGGGCCGCCGAGCGCTCGGGTGCCGAGGTCGAGTGGGTTCCTGATCGCGGGCAGCTGGCCCGCTCGGTGGCGGCGCTGGTTGAGCCGGGGGACGTCGTGCTCACGCTGGGCGCGGGAGACATCACCCAGGTGGGCCGCGAGCTGCTGGCCCGGCTGCAGGGGAAAGCGGTGTGAGCGCTGGCGGGCGTCGGGTGGTGCTGCTTGGGGCCGCGGGGCTCATGGCGGTTGGGGGGATGGGGTGGGTGGCGGGTCGGCTGCCGTTCTTCCGCGTGCGGCAGATCGAGCTTGAAGGCGTGCGGTACCTCGCTGCGGCCGAGCTGGTGGCGGGGCTTGGCCTGGAGGAGAAGCAGAGCCTGTTGGTGCGCCTCGGTCCCATGGAACGGCGGCTCGAGGGCCTTGCCGGGGTGACGGACGCGCGGGTCTCGCGGCGGTTGCCGGGCACGCTGAGGGTTACGGTCACCGAGCGCGTGCCGATCGCGTTCGTGCCGGGACCGGCGGGGCTCATCGCCCTGGACCGGGAGGCGCGCCCGCTCCCGTACGATCCCGCGGTGACCGGGATAGACCTGCCGGTCGCTCGTAGTGGCGAACCCGAGGTACTGGACGCGCTGGACCGCGTGCGGATGGCGGATTCGGCGTTCTATCGAGCCGTCGAGACCGCGTCGCGTGGGCCGCGCCGGTCCATCATCCTGGAACTGGGAGCGGAGCGCGTGATCGTGCGGGTCGTTCCGGCGAGCGAGGACATTCGAGCGGTGGCCGCCGTGTGGCGGCACTTGGCGGTCACCGCTCGGCCCGTTGCCGAACTGGATGCGCGCTACGCGGGCTGGGTGGTGGTGCGGAGGGATCGCACGTGAGGCGAGACCGTCTGGTGGCGGGCCTCGACCTCGGGAGTACCAAGACCTGCGCCGTGATCGCCGAAGCCACGGGCGACGCGCGGGTGCCGGGCGCGAAGGTGCTGGGCGTGGGGGTGGCGCGGGCCGGCGGGGTGCGGCGCGGCGTGGTGCGGGACATCGAGGAGACGACGCGCTCGATCGTGGCGGCGCTGCGTGACGCTGAACGGATGGCGGGGGTCCACGTGCCGGCCGTGTTCTGCGGAATTGCCGGCGAGCACGTCAGCGCGCGGACGTCGCGCGGCCTGGCCTCGGTGACCGGGGACGAGATCACCCGCGATGACGTGGACCGGGTGGACGACGTCGCCCGCGCGGTGAGCCTGGGCCGGGATCACGAGTTGTTGCACGACATCCCCCAGGAATACAAGGTGGACAACCAGGGGGGGATCAGCGACCCGGCGGGCATGACCGGTCTCCGGCTTGAGGTGGAGATGTACCTCGTCTCGGTGCAGAGTACGGCGGCGCAGAATCTTCGGAAGTCGGTCGAGCGCGCAGGCTATCGCGTTGCCGAACTGGTGCTCGAGCCCATAGCGGTAGCGCTGGCGGTGCTGACGGAGGAGGAAAAAGAGCTTGGCTGCGCGCTGGTGGAGTTGGGTGGCGGCTCGACCAACGTGGCGATCTTCCGGGACGGGAAAATCAGACACATCGCCTCGCTGCGGTTTGCCGGCGCGCACGTGACGGGGGATCTGGTGCAGGGCTTGGGAATCACCCAGGCCGATGCCGAGCGCCTGAAGGAGCGCTACGGCGTGGCGTACATGCCGCTGGTGGACCCTGAGGAGGCGATCGAGTTGCCGAGCACGCCGGGGCAGGGGCCGCGCCAGGCGAAGCGGGAACTGATCGCACACATCATTCACCAGCGCATGGACGAGATCTTCGGGCTGGTGATGCAGGAGATCGCGGCGGCGAACGGGTCGCCGTCGCTGCCCGCCGGGATCGTGTTGACCGGTGGCGGTGCCCAGCTGCCGGGCGTCGTGGAGCTGGCGCGCGACGTGTTCGCAGCGCCGGCACGGCTCGGCATCCCGGGTCGGTGGATCTCCGGGCTGGTGGACAGCGTGCAGGCCCCGCGCTATGCGGTCCCGGTGGGGCTTGCGCTCTACGGCGCACGGGGACGCGTCGGTGGCGTGGGGAGCGAGGGTCGGGTGGATCGCTGGTTCGCTCCCGTGAAACGATGGCTCCGAGATTTTTTCTGATCATCACCGCGGCATGACGAGGGAACCGATGGTCTTCGAACTGGAGCAAACGGTCTCGCAGAACGCACGGATGAAGGTCGTGGGTGTCGGCGGCGGTGGCGGGAACGCCGTGAACCGGATGATCACCGAGCACCTCATGGGGGTGGAGTTCATCTCGGTGAACACCGACGCGCAAGCGCTGCTTGGCAACAAGGCGGACGTCAAAGTCCAGATCGGGAAAAAGCTCACTCGCGGCCTGGGCGCCGGGGCGCGGCCCGAGATCGGGCGTCAGGCGATCGAGGAGAACCGCGACGAGGTGCTCCACGTGCTCGAGGGGGCCGACCTGGTGTTCGTCACCTGCGGCATGGGTGGCGGCACGGGCACGGGCGCGGCTCCGATCATCGCGCAGATGGCGCGGGACGTCGGCGCGCTCACGGTGGCGATCATCACGAAGCCCTTCCTGTTCGAGGGCCGCAAGCGCATGAAGCAGGCCGAGCTGGGTCTCGCGGAGATGCGCAAGCACGTGGACACGATGATCGTGGTGCCCAACGAGCGGCTGCTGGCCGTGGTGGGCAAGAACGTTCCCTTCCAGGACGCCTTGAAGAAGGCGGACGAGGTGCTGCTGCACGCCACGCAGGGCATCTCGACGTTGATCAGCGTCACCGGGCTGGTGAACGTGGACTTTGCCGATGTGCGGACCGTGATGCAAAATGGTGGGTCGGCGCTCATGGGGACGGGGGTGGGGCGCGGCGAGGATCGCGCCGTCGAGGCGGCGCAGCAGGCCATCTCGAGCCCGCTGCTCGACAACGTGTCCATCACGGGCTCCACGGGCGTGCTGGTCAACATCTCGGGCGGGCAGGATCTGACGCTGGGTGAGGTGAACCAGATCTCCGAGATCATCCACGACGCCGCGGGAGACCAGGCGGAGATCATCTTCGGCGCCGTCCACGATCCGGCCATGGAGGGCGAGGTGCGGGTCACGGTGATCGCCACAGGGTTCGACCAGCCACAGGCGCACGAGGGTCCGCTGGGACGGGCCACGCCGGGCGTACTGCCCTTCCCGCAAAGGACCGGACGGCCCTCCGCGCCGCTCGCGACCCCACCGGCGGTAAAACGACCGTCCAGCCCGGCGCCGGCGCCGGCAGAGGCCGGCGAGGTGTCGGAGATGGAGATTCCCACCTTCATTCGGCGTCAGATGGACTGATGCGTCCCGTGCGCGCTGGCGTGATGGTGGGCCTGGCCGGGGCGACGCTACTCGCCGGCGTGGCGGCGCGGTCTCGCTCCAGGCTGCCGGTGGCGCCGCCGCTGACGATTGAGGGGCTCTACCATGAGCTCGCGGACACGCTCCGCCGAGATGAGACGCTGTCCCACCTGTTCGGCCGTCACGGCATTGCAGGAGCGGACCTCCAGGCCGCGCTGCGGGCGGCCCGAGGGCTCGATCCCCGACGGGTCCCCGCGGGTCAGATCTTCGAGATTCGATACGCCGCGGGATCCGGGCTGGCGGACCGGGTCCGAACGCGGCTCCGGGACGACCGGATCCTGTGGCTCCGGCGGGATGCGGCGGAGAGCAGCTGGCGGGCGGAGTGGGAAGCGATTGCCTGGGCGCCGGAGCCCGTCCGGATTGAAGGGACCATCGCCTCGTCACTGTACGAAGCGCTGCGGGAGGCGGTTCCCGACAGCGTGCTGCCGAGCGCGGAGGTGGATCGCCTCACCTATGACCTGGCGGACAACGTCTTCGCGTGGGAGATAGACTTCTCGCTGGACGTGGTGCGCGGCGATCAGGTCCAGCTGCTCTTCGAGCGGCTGCGATCGTCCGTCGGCGAGGTGAAATACGGGCGCCTGGTGGCAGCCGCCGTTGCCACGCGCGGCACTCGGAAGACGGCGTATGTCCTGCCCGACGCCGGCGGCAACAACGCCTACTATGACGCCGAAGGTCGCTCCCTGCGACGAACGTTCAAGCGCGCCCCCGTGCCCTACCGCGTCACCTCGCGGTTCTCCTACGGCCGCCTGCATCCCATTCTCAAGCAGGTCCGGGCCCATTTGGGAACCGACTATCGGGCGCCCTACGGGACGCCGGTGGAGGCCACGGGTGATGGAATCGTGACACGGGCCGGACGGTGGGGCGGCTACGGTCTCGTGGTCACGATACGCCATCCCAAGGCGATCGAGACCCGGTA
>CAZVKD010000137.1:5239-8210 GCA_964627675.1 uncultured Gemmatimonadaceae bacterium | reverse complement strand
ATGCGCTACCGGCCAGCTCCCTCCCGCCTCCTCGTCGCGGTCCTGGGCGCCGCGCTGGCCGCCTGCGGCGAGCCGGAGACGCCATTCGAAATCAGCGTCACGCCGGCCACGGTGACATTCAACGCCGTGGGCGACACCAGGCAGCTGACCGCCAAGGTGACGAACGAGAAGGGCAAGGAGCTGACGGGCGCGATCATCGAGTGGACCTCGAGTGACGCAGCCGTAGCCACCGTTGACGACGCGGGCACGGTCACGGCCGTGAAAAACGGCTCCGCCAGGATCACGGCCACGGCCGGTCCCGCATCCGGCCAGGCCACCGTAACCGTGGCCCAGGCGCTGGCCACCGTGGAGGCTGCCTCCGGCGCCTCGCAGACCGGCACGGTGAATCAGGCGCTCCCGGCGGCTCTCGTGGTGCGCCTGCGCGACCCCCGGGGAAATGGGGTGCCCGGAGTGGCCGTCACGTTCACGGTGAGCGCCGACGGCGGCAGCGTGTCTCCCTCGAGCGGGACCACGGGCAACGACGGTCAGGTCTCCACCACGTGGACCTTCGGCACGAAGGCGGGCACGCATCAGGTCACGGCGAACGTCACGGGCAGCGGCAGTCCCATCGTATTCAGTGGGACCGCGCGACCGGGGCCCGCGTTTGTCCTGTCCAAGGTGAGCGGGGGCGACCAGTTTGCCTTCAAGAACACGCGGCTCGCGCAGCCCATTGCGGTGCGCGTGCGGGACCAGTATGCCAACGGGGTGCCGAACCATCCCGTCGCGCTCACGGTGGACGGCGGCTCGCTCGACTCCAGCACCGTGTTCACGGATACAGCCGGAATCGCGCGCGCCACCTGGGTGATGCCGAACGCGTTGGACACGGTGACGCTCACGGCAAGCGCGCAGGTCGCCCCCGGCGGACCGCCGCTCCTCGGCAGCCCGGTCACCTTCTCGGCGATCTCGCACGGGTTGCGGATCACCAGCGTCTCGCCAAGTCCGCTGGTGGAAGGCCAGCCCGGCACGCTCACCGGGGAGGGGTTTGACCCGACGCCGGCCAACAATGCCGTGACGGTAGGCGATGCGGCGGCCACCGTGACCGGGGCCTCGCCCACCCAGCTCACGATCACCGTGCCCGCGAGCGATTGCCAGCCGGCGCGGAGTGCCAACGTGGTGGTCACGAGCGGTGGCTTCCCATCCAGCCCCGTAGCGGCCACCGTGAACCCGGTCTCGTTCGTGACCCTCGCCGTCGGCCAGCAATTGATCGTGCGCGATCCCGGAGAGTTCTGCTTTCAGTTCCCTGGGACAACCGGCGCGGAGAGCTATCTCATCGGCGTGCAGTCCACGTCGGAGACGGTTACCGATCTCACGTCCATTACCCTGGCGGGCGTCACGGGCGCCCCCGCCACCGCTCCTCCGCTTGCAGCGCGGGCCATCTCCGGCACGCCGGCCTTCCCTCTGAACGCCCGCCGGCAGCGGCTCAGTCTGGCGCACCGGGTGGCGGAGCTGAGGCAGCGAGCGGACGACGAGGCCGTGTTTGCGCAGAGTCGGGCTGCGCGCGTGCCCGGGGCGGCGGCCCGGAGCGCGACGGGAATCGTGGATTCCCTGGTCAACGTGGGTGACAGCGTCACGGTGCGCGTCACCACCGGCAGCGGCTGCGCCAACTACACCACCGTGAAGACCGTTGTCCGGGCCAAGGGCAAGAAGGGCATCTTCCTGCACGACGTCGCGAGCCCCACGGGTGGATACACGGCCACCGATTTCCAGCAGTTCAGCCAGGCCTTCGACGATCTGTACTACGAGCACGATACGGCGTACTTCGGCCCCCCCACCGATGCGGACGGCAACGGCCGCGTGGTCGTGGTGTTCACCTACGAAGTGAACAAACGAGAGGCGCTCGGATTCACCACCGCCTGCGACCTGAATCCGCGCAGCTCACATCCGGCCAGCAACGAGGGTGAGTTTTTCTACGTCATCGTGCCCGACCCGGCCGACGACCTCACCGTGGCCGACCTCAAGCCCCTGGTTCCGGCCACGCTCACGCACGAGCTGGTGCACGTCATCCAGTTCACCGGCCGGAAGGCGGCTGGCGGCCCGTTCCCCTCCATCTGGATCGCCGAGGGACAGGCGGTGCTCGGTGAGGAAGTTGTGGGGCATGCCGTCGAGGGCCGGCAGGGAGGCGCGAACTACGGGCTCCGGATCGCGCTCAATCTCGACGACACGAGCTCGACGGACTGGTACTCGCAGGGCCTGATCGCCGGTCTGGGGCTGTATTTCGGGTGGGATCCGATCACGGTGCCAGGCGACTTCAACCGCAAGATCGCCGAGGCGCCGCACGAATGCAGTTGGCTGGCGGGGAAACCGGAGAACCCCGGCCCCTGCGTGGGCGGCCTCGACGCCTACGGCGGGTCCTGGGCGTTCCTGCGCTGGCTCTCGGATCAATTCTACCCAACCCGAAGCGCCGAGTCGGGGTTCCACAAGGCGATCATCTCCGGAACGCAGAGCGGGTACGCGCAGATCCAGTCCATCGTCGGCGTACCCATAGACTCGCTGCTCACGCAGTTCGCCGCAATGCTGTATGTGGACGACCGGGACGACATGACGGCCCAACCCGTGGCGGCGCTGCGCATGACCAGCTGGGACCTCTACAATATCTTCTACGAGGCAGATTCCGGTATCCGCCTGCGCTCCGCCCTCAGGCTGACGCCCGCCAGCTTCACCTTCAGCACGTTCTCCCGCAGCGCTCGGGTGCGCGCGGGCTCGACGTTCTACCTGGTGCTCAGCGGATCGAACCGGCAAGCCACAGCCGTGAAGGCGCGCGACGGCTCCGGAGCGCCGCTGGGCCCGTGGATGCGGTATTGGATTGTGAGGCTGCAATAGAAGGTTGTGAAGGTTGTGAAGGTTGTGAAGGATGTGAAGGATGTGAAGGACGTGAAGGACGTGAAGGGTAGTTCCAACCTTCACCAACCTTCATCACCTTCACCAACCTTCA
>CAZVKD010000137.1:0-5139 GCA_964627675.1 uncultured Gemmatimonadaceae bacterium | reverse complement strand
ACCTTCACCAACCTTCATCACCTTCACCAACCTTCACTGCCTTCCCCCTCACCACCCTTCTCCACACGAAATACACCGGCACTCCCAGGGCCACGATTCCGATGCCCGGCCAGGTGTACTGCGGCTTCTGGATGAGCAGGTTCAGGCATACCAGCCCGGTGAGCACCACGTAGATCGCTGGGAACCACGGGTATCCGAAGACCTTCACCGGCCGCTTGAGGTCCGGGCGGCGCGCTCGCAACGCGAACAGACCCACCACCGTGAGCATGTAGAACAACACCGCCGCAATGATCACGTAATCGAGCAGCTGGGAGTACGTTCCTGAAAGGCAGAGCACCGAGGTCCACAGCAGCTGCGCCATGAGCGCCCAGGCTGGCGTCTTGTGGTCCGGATGGAGCTTGCCGGCGGAGCGGAAGAACAGGTTGTCGCGCGCCATGGCCCAGTACACCCGCGCGCCCGAGAGGATCAACCCGTTGTTGCAGCCGAAGGTGGAGATCATGATGGCCGCCGCCATGATGTACAGGCCGGGCGTGCCGAACATGGCCTGGAGCGCGGCCGTCCCCACACGGTCCTGCGGCGCATGGGCGATGCCGTCGGCCGGCAGGACGTTGATGTACGCCAGGTTCGCCAGCACGTAGAGCGAGGTCACCACCAGGACGCCCACCGCCATGGCGAACGGCAGGTCCTTCGTG
Source organism: uncultured Gemmatimonadaceae bacterium (assembly GCA_964627675.1). Classification (GTDB taxonomy): domain Bacteria; phylum Gemmatimonadota; class Gemmatimonadetes; order Gemmatimonadales; family GWC2-71-9; genus JACQHC01. Next base: position 4,447 of record CAZVKD010000137.1, on the reverse strand, counting down.
GGGTTCTTCATCTCGCCAGAAGCGAATCCCACGTTGTTCCACGCGTCCATGGAGAACAGGGAGCCCACCATGGCCGCCCCGATCACGGGCAGCAGCGCCAGGGTGAAACCGCCAGGGGGCCACAGGTGGCCGCCGAAGTTGGCCGCGACCGCATCGGCCTGGCGCCCGATCGTGAGCCCCAACACGATGAGGGCGGCGAGAGCCGCGGTCTTGATGATGGTCAGCGTCGTCTGGATGATCGCCGCCGTGCGCACGCCCTGCACGTTGATCCACGTGAGCGCGATGACCGACACGATGGCGAAGATGCGCTGGGGCGACAAACCCACCTGAATCGGGCCGCTCGGCAGGCTCAGGGTGAAGCCGAGGAAGACCTCGGGCGAAAGCGAGGGGACGAACACCGCCGTGAACCGCGCGAACGCCACGGCCACCGCCGCGATCGTCCCGGTCTGGATCACCATGAAGAGGGTCCAGCCGTAGAGGTAGCCGAAGAGCGGCGAGATCCCCTCGCGCAGATAGACGTACTGGCCGCCCGCCTTGGGATAGAGCCCCGCGAGCTCGCCGTACGTGATGGCTCCCATGAGCGTCACGAGGCCGGCCGTGGCCCACACCACGAGCAGGAGTCCGGGGGCCTCGACCTGGCGCACGATATCGGCCGAGACGATGAAGATCCCCGAGCCGATCATCGAGCCCACGACGATCGCCGTGGCGTCGAGACGGGAGATCGCCTTCACGAACTCCGGCTGCACGCCCGTCACCGGCGCTCGGCGGTCATCATCGCCCGGCGAAACGCCACCTTCCCGCCGACGATGGTGTAGACCACTTCGGTCGTGGGGATTTCAGCGTCGGGAATCGTCATGATGTCCTTCGACAGCACCGCGACGTCGGCGAGCTTCCCCGGCGTGATCGAGCCTTTGATCCCTTCCTCGAACGCCGAGTAGGCAGCCGCGAGGGTGTAGCTGCGGAGCGCCTCCTCGCGCGTCATGCGCTGTTCCGGATAGAACGGCGTACCGTCGGCCGTCATGCGCGTGACGGACGCGTAGAAGCTGGCAATCGGGTTGATGTCCTCCACGGGAACGTCCGTCCCGTTGGTGACCACCGCGCCCGCGTCGAGCAGGCTGCGCCACACGTAGGCTCCCGTCTTCGATCGCTCGGCTCCCAGCCGCTTCGGCACCCAGGGGCCGTCGGAGGTCGCGTGCACGCCCTGCATCGAGGCAATCACGCCGAGGTCGGCGAACCGCCGGATGTCGTCCGGGTGCAGGTGCTGGGCGTGCTCGATCCGCCAGCGGAGGTCCCGCGTGTCGGGATTGGCCCGGAACACTCGCTCGTAGATGTCCAGCACCTCGCGATTCGCCCGATCCCCGATCGCGTGCGTGTTGACCTGGAATCCGTGCTGAATGGCGATCTCCGCGGTGCGGGCGATGTCCTCCACGGGCTCCAGCACCAACCCGGTGGATGTCGGCATGTCCGTGTAGGGCTCGAGCAGCCACGCGCCGTGCGACCCCAGCGCGCCGTCAATCTGCCGCTTGATGGATCGCACCGTGAGGAAGTCGTTCCCCTCGGCGACCATGCGATACTGCGGGAGTTTCGCCGCCATCTCCTCGTTCGATTCGCGACGCACCATGGCGTACAGGCGCACCGGCAGCGCTCCCTCGGCCTCGAGCTTCTTGTAGAAGTCAATCAACTCGAACGGCGCGCCGGCGTCGTGGAAGCTCGTCACCCCTTTGGACAGCGCGTCCTCGCCGGCACGCCGCACCTGCTCCCGCATCTCGGCCTCGATCGCTTCCGGCGTGCGACGCGCCTGGGTCCGGTCCATCGCCTGGCCCACCAGTCGCTGCGCGGTCTCACGCAGCAGGCCGGTTGGATTCCCGCTCGCGTCCCGCACGATCTCGCCGCCGGGCGGGTTCCGCGTGGCCCGATCGATCCCCGCAAGCTGCAAGGCCCGCGCGTTGGCAAAGGCCGCGTGACCGCTCGCATGGGTCAGGTACACGGGGTTGTTGGGCGAGACCCGCGAGAGCGACGCGTGGAGCGGGACCCCGTCCACGTTGGGCTGCGGCACGCTGGTCCACTTCTCCTGGTGCCACCCGCGGCCGCGGATCCACTCGCCGGGCCGGGCGGTCCTAGCGGCTTCCGCCACCATGGCCACGATGTCGTCCCAACTCGTCGCCCGGGTGAGATCGAGGATCATCTTGGCGCTGCCAAGACCCATGAAGTGGCCGTGGCCCTCGATGAACCCCGGGACGGCCAGCCGTCCCTCGAGGTCCAGGACCCGGGTGCCCTCCCCGATGTGGGCCCGGATCTCGTCGTCGGAGCCGACGGCCAGGATCCCGGCACCGCAAGGCGGCCCGCGAGGTCAATCACTTCAGTGCTCGGGCCAACGTAACGGCCGATCTGCCGGTTGCTCCCCACGGCGACGATCGTGGGTCCCTTGATGGCGAGGGCCTCAGCCTCGGGACGGGTCGAGTCCATCGTGACGATCTTGCCGTTGCGCAACACGAGGTCGGCGGGCTCGGGGCGCGCGCAGGCGGCGAACAGCAGCAACGGGATGGCGAACCGAATGAACGACCTCGCGGGCGACTGGATCATGGCGCTTGCCCCACAGTGGATGCTGGACGAAAGGTGGATGGAATCCGGGCGGCAAAAGGTGACGGCACCGGCGGGCCAGTGGCAAGACCTGGCGCAACGGGAAAGCCATCGCCCCGAGCGCCCGGGCGCCGCCCAGTGTTCACGCGCGGGGCGTTGCGCTAACCTGGAGCCCATGCCCGCGCACCGCTTGCTCTATCTCTCGCGTCGCGACGTCGAAGCAGTGGCGCCAGATATGCCGACCATCATCGGTCTGCTGGAGCAGGCCTTCCGCGAGAAAGGCGCCGGGCGGGTCGAGATGCCGCCCAAGCCCGGTATCCACCCGCGGCCGGATGCCTTCATCCACGCCATGCCGGCCTACATCCCGTCAATGCGCGCCGCCGGCATCAAGTGGGTCAGCGGTTTTCCGGAGAACGTCAGGCGCGGGCTGCCCTACGTGAGCGGGCTCATCACCCTGAATGACGATGACACCGGCCTGCCGCTGTGCGTCATGGATTGCACCTGGATCACTGGGTACCGCACCGGAGCGGCGACCGCGCTGGCCGCCAGGCACCTCGCCCGGCCGGAAAGTGAAGTGGTCGGCATCCTCGCTTGCGGGGTGCAGGGGCGGACCAATCTGGAAGCGCTCGCGGCGTTGTTTCCGGTGCGGCGGGTGTACGCCTACGACATCGTGCCCGCGGTACGCCAACGGTACGCTGAGGAAATGGCCACCAAGCTCGGCCTCGAGGTGATCGCCGTGGACCAGGCCCGAGCCGCGGTGGTCGAGAGCGACATCGTGGTCACGTCCGGGCCGATCCTGAAACACCCCTCACCCACGATCGAGGCGGGCTGGCTCAAACCCGGGGGCTTCGGTTCGGCCGTGGACTTCGATTCCTACTGGACTCCGGCGGCGCTGGCAGAAATGGACCGGATCGCCACCGACGACCACGCGCAATTCCACTACTACAGGAGCGTGGGGTACTTCCAGCACGCCCCAGATCCCGACTGTGACCTCGGCGAGCTCGTGGCCGGGCTCAAGCCGGGCCGCACCGACCCCGCCCAGCGCACGCTCGCCATGAATCTGGGGCTGGCACTCGACGACTTGGCCGTGGCCCCGGAGGTGTATCGCCGGGCGCGGGAGCAGGGGGTGGGGACGCAGCTGGAGTTATGAAGGCGGCGAATAGTTGGACTTGGTTCGTGGAACCGAGGGAGAAAGCGCCAACACGTATTTCGGCGTGCTCACCCACTTGATCACGAGTCGACAGGAGGCGTTCAAGTTCACCGAACGGACGGGCCATCCGCCGCAGGATGCGATGACCTCGCCCCTGTCCTTCTTCTACGCGATGCTCGGCCATGACGCGAGAGCCGCCTGCGACACCGCCGGCCTTGATTCACAGGTCGGCTTCCTTCACCGGGATCGGCCGGGGCGCCCCAGCCTCGCGCTCCATCTCGTGGAAGAGTTGCGGCCGTTTCTCGGGGACCGGGCGCGCTATCGCTGATCAACCGGCAACAGGTCCGGCCCGCAGGGTTCCGTTGTGCTGAATCCGGCGTCCAGATGGACGACGATACCTGCAAGACCGTGATCGCCGCCTACCAGGAGCGGAAGCAGGATACCTCTCCGCACCCGTTCCTGCGTGAGGGAACCCCGGTGGGACTGATGGTGCACCTCCAGGCTCGACTTCTTGCGCGGCATCTTCTTGGGCAGCGGCAGGTCGCTCACGTTCACCTGCGTGCGCTTCAGCCACTGCTCGTAGGGGTAGCGCGAGGCCAGATCCGCCTTGAGGTCGTCGTCGGAGATGATCTTGCCCTGCTCCAGGTCGATCAGCAGCATCTTGCCCGGCTGCAGGCGCCACTTGCGCGCGATGTTGGCCTCCTCGACCGGAAGCAC
>CAZVKD010000136.1:5077-8250 GCA_964627675.1 uncultured Gemmatimonadaceae bacterium | reverse complement strand
TGCTGGCCATGAAGATGTCCCACTCGAAGCTGCCGTGAAAATCGTCGCTCATGAGGAACCCGCCGCGGAGGAGATACTCGCGGAGCCGCGTGACTTCCTCGTCCCGGAAGCCCGCGGTGCCGGGATCGGACATGAAGATGAACGGGTAGTCGGACAACTCGGGATCCGTGAGCCGCACCACGACGTGGTTGAAGACCCCGCTGCTGTCCTTGCTCACCGGAGCGGTCGTCAATTCCTCGAAGCGCCGCATGAAGTTCGCGTCGGCGTCCGGATAGTCGGTGCGCCAGCCCTGGCCCATCGGTTCTCGCCGCACGCTCTCAAACCACACGCGGCTGAAACTGAAAAACCGGTCGCGACGGGTGAGCTCGCTGGCGAGCCGTGGCGGGAGGCGGCGCCAGCCGCGGTCCCAGCGCTCGAACCAGTCCTGGCCCTGGAGGGCCGCCACGGGGAGAACCGTGAGGAACAACCAGATCGGCAACCGCACTCGAGTAAGCATGTCGGGTCGCACTCGGAAATCTAACAGACGCTCTCCCGCTCCCCGCGTCAAGTGGCGCCGCCAATCGCCGGTGTCCGTCAGCCTGGCCTGGCGCTCGTTCCGCGTGGATGGCACGGCGGTGGAATCGTTGCTCGAAGCTGCCCGCATGGCAGCGCGGTCGCTACCAGGAGGATCTGCGACTCATGGGGAATGCCGACACCGAACGGCCGGGGACAGGCGCGGCGCGCAAGTTGGCGGGCCGTTGAACGGCGGCGCCCGGTATGCGTGGCTCGGGGGGGCGGGCCCGCCTTACCCCGGGCCACGTCACCAATATCTTCTGGGTGCAGGCAGGCCCTCCGTGACACGGCACCGCCGCATTCCGCGGCAGAGTGAGGACGTCCCCGATGACGCGACTTCGTTCCCGATCCATTGTGTTCGCCCTGACGGTGCTCGGTACGCCGCTCGCGCTCACGGGGCAGGTGCCGGCGCCCGCCTCGGTGTGGGGGTTCGAGCCCGGCGCCGACTACAAGATCGCCGATTACGGGCAGATCACCGACTATCTCCGACGCCTCGACGCCGCCAGCGATCGGGTGCAAATGATCGAGATCGGCAGGTCGGCGTTAGGGCGCCCCCTGTTTCTGCTGTACATCTCGAGCGAGCAGAACCTGCGGCAGCTCAACCGATGGCGTGAGATCTCATCGCGCCTGGCGCTGGCCCGGGACCTGGACGATGCCACGCCGCGGCGGCTGGCCGAGGAAGGGCGGGCCGTGGTGTGGGTGGACGGCGGGCTGCACGCCACGGAGCGCGCGCACGGGCAGATGACGTCGCTGCTGGCGTACAAGGTGGCGACCGACGAGTCGGCGGAGATGCGGTTCATTCGGGACAACGTGATCATGCTGCTCATGCCCGTCATGAATCCCGACGGACTGGATCTCGTAGCGGCGTGGTATCGCCAGAACCTCGGCACGCCGTTCGAGACGACCAATCCGCCGGTGTTGTATCACCACTACGTGGGGCACGACAACAACCGCGATTGGTTCGCGATCCTCCAGCCCGAGACCCAGGCCGTCTCGCGCGTGCTGTACACCGAGTGGTTCCCGCAGATCGTCTATAACCACCACCAGACGTCGCCGCCGTGGACCCGAATCTTCGTGCCGCCGTTCGCCGACCCCGTGAACCCGCACATCCCTCCGGCGGTGACGGCCGGGGTGAATCTGGTGGGCGAAGCCATGTCGAAGCGCTTCGCCGACGAAGGGAAGGACGGCGCCGTATCACGCGTGGTGTTCGACATGTGGTGGAACGGCGGCATGCGCACCGCGCCGTACTACCACAACATGATCGGGATTCTCACCGAGACCGGGCAGCCATCGCCCACGCCCACGTTCTGGGACCCGGCCAAGATGCCGCCGGTGCTGGATCTCTACGGTCGTGGTCGCGCCGGAACGGTTTCGACCCGCGACCCGAGCGTCCAGTACCCGTATCCGTGGAAGGGCGGATGGCTCAGGTTCCGCGACGCGATGGATTACATGGTCACGGGCTCCATGGCGGTGCTCGACATCGGGGCCAAGCGTCGCTTCGAGTGGCTGTACGGGATCTACCGACTGGGTCGAGAGGCGATTACCCGAGGGAGCGCCGGGAACCCGTTTGCCTACGTGATCCCGGCGGAGCAGTGGGACACGGGGGCGGCTGAGGACCTGGTCAACATGCTGCGGCGAGGCGGCGTGGAGGTCCGGCGAGCCACCGCCGCGTTTTCGGCCGGTGGCACGCGGTTCTCGGCCGGATCGTACGTGGTCCCGGCCGCGCAGGCGTTCCGGCCGTATCTCATGGACCTGTTGGAGAAGCAGGTGTATCCGGATCGCCGTCTATTCGCGGGCGGGCCGCCGGAAGCGCCCTACGATCTGGCGGGCTGGACCCTGCCGCTCCAGATGGGCGTGGACGTCGTCCGGGTTGATCAATCGTTCACCGCGACCGCGCAGTCCGTGGACGTGGCGCGACCCACGCCGGGAACCGTGGCGGGGGAGGGAAGCTACGGTTACGTGATGTCGGGGCGATCGGCCGCGGCCTCGGCGGCGGCCAATCGACTCATGGCCGCCGGCGAGAACGTGAGCTGGACGCTGGCGGAGTTCATGGCCGGCGGCCGGCGCTTCGACGCCGGCTCGTTCGTCATTCGCGCAAGCCAGGCCACACGGGCGCGCCTGGACAGCCTGGCTCGAGCCACGGGTCTCGACTTCGTTGGGCTTGCCGCGGCGCCGGCCGCGGCTCTGGGGCAGCTCCGGCTGCCGCGCGTGGCCCTGTACAAGAGCTGGGATCCGTCCATGGACGAAGGCTGGACGCGCTGGCTGCTCGAGCGCTACGGCTTCCCCGTGGATACGCTGCACGACGCCGACGTACGGCGCGGCGATCTCAGCCGGTATGACGCCGTCGTGTTGCCGGATCAGACGCCTGAGGAGATCCTCAACGGCCATCCACCGGGGACGATGCCGCCGGAGTTCGCGGGCGGTCTTGGCGTGGAAGGCGCCGCCGCGCTCAAGCGCTACGTGGAGCAGGGCGGCACCCTGCTTGCCCTGGACGGCGCGAGCGGATTCGCGATTCAACAGTTCGGGCTGCCCGTGCGCGACGTGATCGCGCCGCTTCCACCCGAGGAGTTCTTCATCCCCGGGTCGCTGCTCGGGCTGGAGACCGATCCGGGGTTCGCGGT
>CAZVKD010000136.1:0-5067 GCA_964627675.1 uncultured Gemmatimonadaceae bacterium | reverse complement strand
GGCCCCAGGGCGTGGCGTTCTTCGTGGGGAGCCGGGCATTCCAGGTCGTGCCGCCGGCTCAGGCGGGCGAGCGCGCCGCTCCGCCGCAGCCGGTGGACGTGGTGGCGCGGTATCCGGCGAGCGACGTCCTGAAGAGCGGCTGGGCGCTGGGCGCCGAGCGGCACCTCGCCGGCCGGCCGGCGGTGGTGCATGCGAAGCTGGGCCGGGGCGACGTGGTGCTGGTGGGTTTCCGCCCGCAGTTCCGCGGGCAGCCGCGCAACACGTTCAAGCTGGTGTTCAACACGCTGCACGCGGCGACGCTCGCGGAGTGGCCCAAGAAGCCGGCGGCCGCGATGGTGCCGTAGTCAGCCCGCGAACCGCTTCGTCACCTGCAGCGTGATGCAGGTCCGGCGTGCCCGCCGCGGCGACCGGATGAAGTCCCTTGCCCGCAATCGGCCGCATGGCTAGAACTCGACTCGGGTTTTCGTTGCCCTCCAACACCGCTCTCTGAGGGATTTCTCATGCGCCGCACCATGGTCATCGCCGCGCTGGCGGGCCTCGGCCTCGCCGCTCGGCCACTCGCGTCTCAGGAGTACCGCGAATACCCGGGTCTCGAGACGGGCAAGATGTGGACCTTCGACGTTCCGCCGCTGGATTACTGGGCGCGGCGGTACGAGTTCCGGCCTGCCGCCGAGTGGCTGGAGCACGTGAGGATGGCCACCGCCCGACAGCCGGGGTGCACGGCCTCGTTCGTCTCGGGCGAGGGCCTGGTGATGACCAATCATCATTGCGCCCGGGCATGCATCGAGGCCGTGACCGGCTCGGGCGAGGATCTGCTGGAGCACGGGTTTTACGCCCGCACGCGAGCCGACGAGCGTCCCTGTCCGAACGTCACCTTGGATCAGCTGATCGCGATCACGGACGTCACCGACAGCATCGCGCGAGCGGTGCCCGAAACCGTGGCTCCCGATGAGGCGGCTCGACGGCGAACGGACGCCATCCAGGCGCTCGAGCGCCGGTGCGCCGGTCAAGGAGAAGGCGCTTTCTGTCAGGTCGTGACGATGTACCGCGGCGGGCAATACAAGCTGTATCGTTTCCGTCGCTATACGGATGTTCGACTCGTGTTCGCGGTGGAATCGCAGGTGGCGTTCTTCGGCGGGGATCCGGACAACTTCACGTATCCGCGGCACGACTTGGACGTAAGCTTCTACCGCGCGTATCACGACGGGCAGCCGCTCAGGACCACGCATTTCACCTGGAGCATCGCCGGGGCCAGGGAGGGAGACCTGGTCTTCGTGATCGGGAACCCCGGCTCCACGGGTCGCCTGAACACCATGGCCCAGCTCGAGTTTCTGCGCGACGTGCAGTATCCAGCGCAGCTCGCCCAACTGGCCGATCAGATTGCCGTGTACCACGAAGTCGGGCGGCTGGACGACAACCGACGCAACGCGCTGCGCAACACGCTGTTCGGCGCCGAGAACACCCGGAAAGCCGTGCGGGGTTATCAATCGGGCCTGCTCGACGAGCGACTCATGGCGAGGAAGCGCGCCTGGGAGGCGGAGTTCCTCGGGCGCGTGAGCGCCAGCGCGGATCTCCGTCGGCGCTACGGCGCGGCGTGGGACGAGATCGCTCGTGTCCGGCGGGAGCTGGCGAGCATTGATGCCCAGCGGCGGTTCCATTCCTTCAACGCCTACGGATCGCGGTTGCTCAACCTCGCGGGGTTCCTGGTGCGCTACCCCGCCGAGCGTGCCAAGCCGGATGCCGATCGCCTGCCGCCATTCCGGGAGGCGAACCGAGCGGGTCTCGAACGAGCGCTGTTCGATGGGCCTCCCGTTGACACCGCGCTCGATCGCCGTTTGTTCGCGGCCTGGCTCCGTGCCATGGCGCAGGCGCTTCCGGAGACCGATCCGGCGCGCCGGGCGGCGCTCGGCGGCCGGCTGCCGGACGAGGTTGCCAGGAGCATGGTGAGCGGAACGTCCATCGCGAGTGGGGACGCGCGCAAGGCCCTGGTCGAGGGCGGCGCGGCCGCCATCGCGGCATCCAGGGACCCGTTCATCGCGCTCGCCAGGGCGCTGGATCCGCTGGAGCGGGCCGTGCAGGCGCGCGTGACCGAGCTCACCAACCGGGAGACGCAACAAGAGGAACTGGTGGCGCGGGCGCTGCTCGCCGCGTACGGCAGCTCGGTGGCGCCCGATGCCACGTTCTCGCTCCGGATCTCGGACGGTGAAGTGAAGCGCTATCCCGCCAATGGCACGCTGATCCAGCCGTTCACCACCTTTTACGGTCTGTTCGATCGCTGGGCGGGCTACGCGGGCCAGGCCCCGTGGAATCTCCCGGCCCGGTGGCTGGACCGCCGGGCGGCGCTGGACCTTGCCACTCCGCTCAACGCGGTGTCCACCAACGACATCATCGGCGGCAACTCCGGCAGCCCGGTGATCAACCGGGATCGCCAGATCGTGGGCCTCATCTTCGACGGCAACATCGAGATGCTGCCTAACCGGTTCCTGTTCACCGAAGAGGTCAGTCGATCCGTCTGGGTGGACGCCCGGGGCATCATCGAGGCGCTGCGCAAGGTTTACGAGGCCGGTCCGCTGGCCGACGAGCTGGTGGGAGGACGCGAGTGACGTCACTGGCAGTGGTCCGACGCGTGGTCCTCCAGGGCGCGCTGGGGCTCGCGCTCGCCGCGCCAGACGTCGCGGCGCAGCACGGCGCCTGGGGGGACACCGTCGTGGCCGGGCGCTTCGACCTCGGACGGATGTGGACGTTCGAGTATCCGCCCGCGGCGTATTTCCGCGAGGCGTACGGTCTCGCTGCCGATTCCGCGTGGTTCGCCCGCGCGCGCCTCGCCGCGCTCCGAATTCCGGGGTGCTCGGCTGCATTCGTCTCGCCCAACGGCCTGATCATCACGAACCATCACTGCGTTCGCGGCGCCATCACGGCCGCCAGTCGTCACGGCGAAACGTTGCTCGACAGCGGATTCGTGGCACGATCGCTGGAAGACGAGCGAGTGGTCCCGGGGCTGTACGCCGATCAGCTGGTGGAGGCGGTGGACGTCTCGGCGGAGGTACGCGCGCGGGTGGATGCCCCGCCTGGGACGGTGAGCCGCGAGCGCGCGCAGCAGGCCGCGTTGGCGGAGATCCGGCAGAGACTCCGCGCCCGGCACGCCGCGGGTCGGGACTCGATCTGGGTGCAGGTCGTGAGCCTGTACAACGGCGCCCGCTACTCGGCGTACGTGTTTCGCCGCTTCACGGACCTCCGGCTCGTGGCTGCGGCCGAGCTGCTGGTGGCATTCTTCGGCGGGGATCCCGACAACTTCACCTACCCCAGGTACGATCTGGACTTCGCGGTGCTGCGGGCCTATGGGGCGGACGGAGGCCCGCTCGCGAGTCCCCATCACTTCCGCTGGGGCGCCCACGGCGTGCGGCCCGGCGAGCCGGTGTTCGTGATCGGCAACCCGGGCGCCACCAGTCGGCTCACCACCATGAGTCAGCTGGAGTACCATCGCGACGTGGAGCAGCCGATGCTCGCCGACTTTCTGTGGAGCCGTCACGACGCGATGCGTCGTTACCGCGAGGCCGATCCCCGGGCGGCGGAGGCGTTCGACATCCGCAACCGGATGTTCAGCCTTGCCAACACCATGAAGGTCGTTGGAGGGAGGCGCTCGGCGCTCGCAAGCGCCGCGGTGGTGGGACGTCGGGCCGAGGCCGAGCGACGGCTGCGAGCCGCGATCGCGCGGGACCCAGGGCTGCGAACGCGGTTCGACGGCGTGTTCGACGCCATTGCCGCGGTGCAAGCCGAGAAACGGAGACACGCGGGCGAGACCCGGGCGTTCAATCAGGTGTTCAATGCCGCGGCCGGAAGCGCGGTGCTGCGCCGGGCCATTCTCGCGGAGCGATCCCGCACCGCCGGGCCGGACTCGCAGGGCGTCTGGCACGAGCGGTTGCTCGCCGTGGGGCGCGTACCCAGGGACCTCGAGCGGCGGTATCTCGCGCTCCAGCTGGAAGATATCGCCAGAGGCCTGGGGGGCGATGATTCTGTCGTGAAATCACTGCTCGCGGGCCGATCCCCAGCGGCCGTGGCGACCACCGTGGTGGAGCGCTCGATACTGGCGGACTCGGCGGGAACGGCGCACTGGGTGGCGGCGGGATTTCCCGGGGATGATCCAGGCCTGGCGCTGGGCAAGACGCTCGCCGCTCGGTACGTGCAGTGGAGTGAGACCATGGCGGCGTTGCTCGCGCGCGAGCGCGAGTTGGCCGCCGATCTCGGCCGAGCGCGGTTTGCCGTGTATGGGGAATCCGTGCCGCCCGACGGGACCTTCTCGCCGCGGATCGCCGACGGTGTGGTGCAGGGCTACGAGTACAATGGCACGGAGGCCCCACCCTACACGACGTTCTACGGCATGTACGATCGCTTCCGATCGTTCGGGCCCGGAACCGATTGGGACCTGCCGCTGCGCTGGCGATCGCCGCCCCCGGGTCTCGATCTCAACACACCGCTCAACTTCGTCTCCACGGCGGACACCTACGGCGGGAACTCGGGCTCGCCGGCGGTGACCCGCGACCTGGCGCTCGTGGGTCTCAACTTCGACCGCAACGTCGAGGGCCTGACGCGGGACTACATCTTCCTGCCGGACCGCCAGCGCAACGTGATGGTGGACATGCGCGCGGTGCAGGCGGCGCTGGACCACGTGTACGACGCCGATCGCATCGTACAGGAGTTGCTCACCGGGCGGCTGTTCCGAACCGAGCAGGAAGCGGACGCCACGCGCCCATAACCTCGGGCGACTGCGGGCGATGTCGTCGCCGGCCGTTCGCCGGCGTATCGTGGTTCGCGCGGTGAACGATGGTGTTGCGGGAGCAGGGCTGCGGGCCGGTCGCCCGCGTGGGAGATCGGCCATGACCAGACGCGTGAACGGTTGGCGAATCGCTGGACGTCGCTGGTTCGCCGGTGTCGGATCAGGTGTTCTGGCCGCCGTGCTGGCGAGCTGTGGGCCCGCTCCGCGCTGGTACAAGGGGAACCTGCACACCCACTCCTATTGGAGCGACGGAGACCAGTTCCCCGACGTGATCCTCCAGGGGTACAAGGAGC
>CAZVKD010000135.1:0-8257 GCA_964627675.1 uncultured Gemmatimonadaceae bacterium | reverse complement strand
TTCCCCAGGTTGTTGGCGGCGCGCGCCATCATGAGCGTGTCGCCCGTGCGCTCGGCCAGCTCGAGGGCGCGGGTGAAGCCTCGCTCGGCGTCGGCCAGGTGGCCGCGCGCGAACGCCCCGGCGGCGGCGACGTTCTCGGCCCGCATCTCGCCGTCCGTGTCGCCAGCTGCCCGATAGAGGTCCCGGGCTTGCAGCGCGGCCGCGTGACTCGGTCCGAACTCGCCCAGCCGCCAGCGGGCCATGGCCGCGAGCAACTGCCACTCGGCCGTGCGGCGCAGCTCGCTCGGCTGGCGTTCCAGCAGGGTCCACCCCTCCCGAAAGCGTCCGCCGTCCACCGCGTGCCGGGCCGCGCGGAGGGGATCGTCAAGCACGCTCGTCATCGGCACCGTCCAGAATGCGCTGCAGGCGCTGGCGCGAGATGTGCAGCTCGCGGGCGGCGGCGCTTTTGTTGCCGCCGCACCGGTCCATGGCCGCCTTGACGGCGGCGGCGATGATGCCCGCCAGGGGCCCCCGCTCGGGCAGCACGCCCGGCCGCGGCGCGCGAGCCGGGGGTAGCAACGTCGTGGGGTCCAGGGTTCCAGGGTCACTCAAGAGCAACCCGCGCTCGATGGCGTGCCGCAGCTCGCGCACGTTTCCCGGCCAGTCGTGCTTCCGCAGGGCGGCGCGCACCTCGGCGGTGAGCGGCGGCGCGGGGAGCCCATAGCGGGCCGCCAGCGACGAGACGAACGCCTCCGCCAGCTGCACGACGTCCTCGCCGCGGGCGCGCAGCGGCGGGAGCTCGAGGACGACGACATGCAACCGGTAGTAGAGGTCCTCACGGAAGTCGCCCCGCTCCACCGCTGCCCGAAGATCCACGTGCGTGGCCGCGATGATCCGCACATCCACGGCCCGCGCCTCGGTTCCACCCACACGGCGGATGCGCTTCTCATCGAGCACGCGCAGCAGCTTGCCCTGCAACGTCAGCGGCAGGTGGCCGATCTCGTCCAGGAACAGCGTGCCGCCATCGGCCTCCTCGAACAGCCCGCGCTTGGTCTGGTGCGCGTCGGTGAACGCTCCGCGCTCGTGCCCGAACAGCTCACTCTCCAGTAACTGCGCGGGAATCGCCGCGCAGTTGACCGGGACGAGCGGTCCCGATGCGCGGGGCCCCGCCTCGTGCAGCGCGCGCGCCAGGAGTTCCTTGCCGGTGCCGGTCTCTCCCGTGAGCAGCACGGTGGCGGCGCCGTGGGGCGCCACGCGCCTGGCGGCGTCCAACACGGCGCTGAGCGCAGGGCTCGACCCCACCAGCTTGCCGAAGGGGTCGGCCGCGGCCCGCGCCGTCTCGCGCCGCTGCCGCTCGCGATAGGTCTCCGCCTGCGAGCGGAGCGTGCGGCGCAGCAGGTCCAACTCGGCGGGCAGGGCGAAGTAGTCCGCCGCTCCGGCGCGCAGCGCGTGCACCGCGAAGCGGTGGGACTCGCGGTTGCCGACCACGTAGATCGCCGCGCCGTTGCCCCGGGGCAAGCTGGGCAGGAGATCCAGGGCGCGTTGCTCCTCGCCTCCAGCGGCCACCAGGACCGCCACAGCGTCCGCGGGCGGCGGTTTTTCGGGGCCCACCAGGGTGAACGCGAGCCCCAGCTCCGCGGCGAGATCGGGCCAGACGGAACTGAACGACTCCGACAGGCGGACTACCGCGAGCGCGGTCATCCCTCGTCCGATTTGTCTCCGTCGCCGTCCCGGTCCTCGAACGCCTCGATGGACCGCTTGATATTCTCGTTCACCAGGCTCTCGTTGGGTTGTCCTTTGTTGCCAGTCGCCGGATTGATCAGCGCCCCGTTGGACGCGCGGAACCACCCGGCCAGCCCCACGCGGATCGTCACGTTGGTCCCGGTCGTGGTGTCGGTCACCACCAGGGGTGGCGTGAGGTCCAGCTCCTGCTCCACGTTCAGTTCCGTCAGGTAGGTGAACGGCGTGCCGTTGAACGTTCCCTGGACGCGAATGCTCTGTCCCACCGGGAAATCGGGATGCGCAGCGCGGAACGCGGCGTCAGAGGCATCGCTCGTCACCTTGTGGATCACGAACTGAATCTCCTTGTACGAGGCGGCCGGCAGATCCACCTCGAATTGCCGCTTCGCGCCCGGGCTGAGCGGCAAATCCACCAGCACGGGACCCACCTCCACGTCCTCACATCCGGCCGGCTCGGGCGCCACGTCGCAGTCGGCTACCTCGACCGGCTCGAACTTGATCTTCTCGAGCACGATCTCCGCCTTGGTAATGATGAGCGTGTTCGTCCCGTCCGACAGGGTGTCGTCCGTCGGGGCGCCGGGCATGCGGGCAGCGCCGGCCCAACCGGGTGCCGGTGCGGCCGCGGGATCGCGCGTGGCGAATGACACCTGCACGTTGCTGTTGAGCGGCCCGGCACCGTCGGTGCATCCGGGGGCCAGGGCCAGCGCAAGCGCCGCAATCCAGGTTCGGTTCATTGGGGTCCTCGTGGTCGTGGCGAATGATCGTCCGCAGCACAACGCAAGAAAACGCGGGGCCCGGGCCGAGCCGGGCGCCCGCAGTCGTCAGTTCTCGTCGCCGTCTCCGTCGTGGTCCTCGAACGCCTCGACCGACTGCTTGATGTTCTCCTTCACGATGCTCTCGTTGGCGCCACCCTTATTCGCCGTGGCGGGGTTGACCAGCTTTCCGTCCGGCCCGCGGAACCAGTTTGCCAGACCCACGCGGACCGTGAGGTTCGTGGACGTGACCGAGTCGGCGATCACCAGCGGGGGCACCAGATCGAGTTCCTGCTCGACGTCCAGGTCTGACTCGAAGGTAAACGGAGCGCCGTTGAATGTGCCCTGCACGCGGATGCTCTTGTCCGCGAACTCCGGGTGGGCGGCGCGGAACGCGGCATCCGCGGGGCCGTCGCTCACCTTGTGAATCTCGAATTCCACCTCGGTATAGGTGCCCGGCGAAACCTCGACCGCCACCTGCTCGGCGGCGCCGGCACCCAGCGGCAGATTCACCAGTACCGGGCCGATCTCGAAGTCCTCGCAGCCGGCTGGCTCAGGCTCCACGTCGCAGTCGGCGACCTCCTGGCGCTCCAGCTCGATCTCCCGTAAGACGATCTGCGCGCTCGTGATGACCAGAGTGTTGGCGCCGTCGGTGATCGTGTCATTCGCCGCCGAGAGGTTCCAGCTCCGCGACGCGTGGGGCGCCGCCGCGGGACTCATCCCACCCGCGGGAAGGCGGGTGGAGAATGACAATGAGACGATGGGTTGGGTTCCCGGGCCGGTTCCGTCGCCGCATCCCGCCGCGGCGACCGCAACGAGGCCCATGGTCAGACCGAGTGCGCGTTTCATGGTGTCTCCGTGCTGTCGTGGTTCTCCGGGGCGAGAGGCTCGCCCTCCCGCACGGAACGAACGCAAGCAGCATTCCGGGCGCGCCATCATGGAGGCGGTCGTGTAACCGCATGAGCGACCGCAGGTTGTGGGATTGTGACGGGGCGCACACGCTGTCGGCCTGTATTGATTCGCACCGAGCTGGTAGCGTTTCGGAACGACCATCATGAGGAGCCGGCGGGTGGCGCCGCCAGCGGGATGGGCTTACCGTGCAGTCTGCCTGACTTGAAAAGAGAAAGCCACGGTGTGTTGGGCCGAGCTAGGATCGCCCGCTCGCCCCTCCCGCGAGAACCCTGCTTGGCAGCAGGATGCCCAACACACCGCAGCCGTTGACGCGTGCTTCGTTGGTCCTGCGTCGCGGGCCCCGTCCGGCCGGTCAAGCCGGTAACTCGGACGGGGCAGTCGCTGCGACTGCGCAGAGAACCCGGCGAGCGGATAACCCTCCGCACTCTTATATGCCGGTTCGTTCTACGCACGGAGATTCTATGCCTTGCGGGGTTCGGGCGTGCTGAGACGGACATGAAGCGTTTTTCATGCAAACGGCTCCATGCAGCTTGAGCCCGTGACTTTCTCGGGCCGGGTGGTGCGGCTCGAACCGCTCACGCTGGAGCACCATGCGGACCTCTGTCGCGCCGGGCTCGACCCCGAGTTGTGGCAGTGGGCCCCGACCGTCATCCGGACCCCGGACGACATGCGCGAGTACATCGAGACCGCGCTCCGCTGGCAGGCTGAGGGCAGCGCACTTGCGTTTGCCGTCGTTCCCCTGGCGCATGGGCGGGCGGCCGGGAGCACGCGTTACGCCAACGTGGACCTGGCGAACCGCCGACTCGAGATCGGGTGGACCTGGTACGCGCGAGCGTTTCAGCGGACGGGCGTCAATACGGAGTCCAAGTATCTGCTGCTGAAGCACGCCTTCGAGACTCTGGGCGCTGTTCGCGTCGAGTTCAAGACGGACTCGCTCAACGCGCGCTCGCGCGCCGCGTTGCTGCGGATCGGCGCCACGGAGGAGGGCACGCTTCGCAACCACATGATTACCTGGTCCGGTCGCCTGCGGCATTCGGTCTACTACTCCGTGATCGCGGAGGAGTGGCCGGACGTGCGGCGACGCCTGGAGGAGAAGCTCGCGCGGTGACTGGTGCGGGCGTGGTGCTCGCATCGGTGCGCGTGGTCGTGTGCGAGGCCGCGCCCGAGATGATCGCCGGGGACGCATCGTGGCGCGCCCTTGTGGCGGCCGTGAGACGGCAGCGGCCGGATATCCTGCTCTTGAACGAGATGCCCTTCGGGGCGTGGATCGCCGCGGGTGAGCGTGCCGACCCCTCGGTCTTTGCGCAGTGCCAGCGGATGCACGACGAAGGCCTGGAGCATCTCGGCGAGTTGGGCGCACCCCTCGTGCTCGGGACCCGAGCCACACTCGAGCGAGGTCGCCGCGTGAATCAGGGGTTTCTCTGGGATCTCGATCGCGGGCTGCTACCGGTGCACACCAAACAGTTCTTCCCGGACGAACCCGGCTACTTCGAGGCGCGCTGGTTCGACCGGGGCGAGACGCACTTCCGTACGGCGCGGGCCTACGGCATCGGCTTCGGATTCCTGATCTGTACCGAACTCTGGTTCACGGAGTGGGCCCGGCGATACGGTCGCGAGGGGGCTCACCTGATCGTGGTTCCACGGGCGACACCATCTCCCTCGCTCGACCGATGGCTCACGGCGATCCGCATGGCGGCTCTCGTGTCGGGCTGCTACGTCGCATCTTCAAACCGCGGAGGCACGGACACTCGCGGCCAGGAGTTCGGGGGGCGGGGATGGATCGTGGACCCGGACGGGGACGTCCTCGCCGAGACGTCGGCCCACGAGCCGGTCGTTGCCGCGGAGATCAAGCCGGAGCGAGTGGCCCGGGCGAAACGAGAGTACCCGAGGTACGTGAGGGACCTGTGAAGGCGAGACGATCGAAGGCGAACGGGGGCGATCGCGGGCGATGGCGGCGATCGG
Source organism: uncultured Gemmatimonadaceae bacterium (assembly GCA_964627675.1). Classification (GTDB taxonomy): domain Bacteria; phylum Gemmatimonadota; class Gemmatimonadetes; order Gemmatimonadales; family GWC2-71-9; genus JACQHC01. The sequence goes on along the minus strand of CAZVKD010000135.1, from coordinate 2,912 downwards.
GGCGATCGAGATTGATGGCCCGGGATCGTCTCCGATCGTCTCCGATCGTCTTCTCTCTGCTGCTGGTTCTCGCCCCCCGAGGGATGGCCCAGGAGCGCTCCGCGCTGTCTCCCACGATCGTGGTCTATCCCTTTACCCTGGCGGGCGCACCCCGGGACACGGCGGACCTGCGGGCCAGCGGCGAGCGCGCGGTGCTGCACTTGAATGGGTTGCTGCGCGCCGATACCACCGTGCGGTGGTTGGAGTACCGGCCGCTCCGGCGGCCGCGCGATCCTGAGACGGGCGCCATCGTGGCCGCGCGTTACGGCGTGATCGGTTCGGTGCACGCCGGTGGCGGCGACAGCGTGTGGATCGCCTACCAGCTCGTTTCCGTCGAGACGTTGGACCTGTTGCTGCGGGACAGCGCCGCCGCGACTCGGGGTGAGGAGGAAGGTTGGGCGTCGCAGATCGCCTGGCGCATCGTGGGAACGTTGCACCAGGACTTGTGGCGCGCTCGGACGGCCGCCACCCAGCCGCCGGACTCCGCGCCGCCCGACGCCGCGACGCTGGTCTCTCGGGCACTGCTTTACGCCGGCAGGGGTGATACCGCGACGGCGGTGGCCTTGCTGCGCCAGGCGGCCAGCAGAGCGCCGCAGTGGGCCGTGCCGTGTTCCACGCTCCAACGACTGAGACCGGCCGAGCCATGCCCATGATCACCCTACCATCGCCGCCCTTCCCGGCGAGCTGAGCGATCCTGGGTTCGTCTCCTGGCGAGCCCGAGCACACGGTCAGTAGTGGCTGGGCTGGCGGGGTCGGGCTCCCACGGAACGCCGCGCGTCGCCCGTCTGCGCAGTTACCCGCGGAAGCCGGAGCACGAGCAAGAGTACGGGGCGAGCCTTGACTTCACTACAGTGCATTCATAGAATGCATCACATGATTAGGGGATCTGGGGCATGCGTTACCTGACCGTTCGCAACCTCCCGTCCGACCTGGCGCGCGCCCTGGAGCGCGAGAAGCGGCGGCGAGGAACCTCGCTCAATCAGACGTTGCTTGATCTCCTGCGCCAGAGTCTGGGTCTCACGCCGGGGGGCCGGCGCAGCACCGGGCTGGCTGCGCTTGCCGGCACCTGGGACGCCGCCGAGGAGGCGCGCTTCGAGGCCGCGATCGCCCCCACGGAGCAGGTTGACGTCGAGCTCTGGCAGTGAGCCGCTACTGTCTCGACACTTCGGCCTACAGCCAGTTCAAGCGGGGCGACCCCAAGGTCGTAGAACTGATTGACAGCGCCGAGTGGCTGGGAGTCCCGGCGGCGGTGCTGGGCGAGCTTTGGGTGGGCTTCCTCCAGGGGGAACAGCTGCACCGGAACCAGGCTGAACTGGACGCTTTCCTGGCCCACCCCCATGTCGAGGAGCTGGTGGTGGACGGGAGCGTGGCCCGGATCTTCGGCGAGATCGTGGTCGCACTCCGCAGGGCCGGCACGCCGCTCCCCACCAACGACATCTGGGTCGCCGCCACCGCCGCTCGGGCCGGGGCCACGGTCCTGACCTACGACACCCACTTCAGCCTCATTGCGCGGGTTGGGGCGCTGGTGCTCTCCGCGGGCTGAGTCCCGGGCCTGGCGCCGATCCGTTTGCCGTGCGTCCTGGATTCGAGATAGGCCTGACTCGGTTCAACGCGACGGTGGGAACGCGGGGTCCAACCGGTCGTGGTGCCGGCCGGCGGTGGGCGGGTTGCCGCGGAGGGGAGCGCCGGGTAGCCTGAATCAGCGGACGACTGTCAGGGCGTGGAGGGGGACCGCATGAGCAAGAGCGACGACAAGAAACTCGCCGCGTTGGCCAGAAAGAACGCGGCGAAGGCGGCAAGCGAGAAGTCCAAGGCTCGTCGGCGGTACGATGCGACGCTGCCGCCAGACGAGGAAGAGGATCTCGATCGCCACAAGTTCTTTGACGAGATGAAGAAGCGGGAGTTCTGACCGCATCCGCACGCCTTCCCCGAACCGGCAGCATGGCCGGCAGCCGGCGGGAGACTACTCGGCCAGCGGATTCCTCCAGCGCAGTTGCCGAAAGCGCGCGAAGTCGCCGTCGGCCGAACCCAGCTCTGCACCGTGCTCGATGGCCAGGGCGGCCAGGTGCGAGCATCACGCGGACGTGAGCAACCTTTGTGCGGTACTTCCTGCGGTCAGCCGCGGCGGAGCACGAGGACCGCGTTGACCCCGCCGAAGCCGAACGAATTGGAGAGCACCACGTCCGGGGCGGAGCCCGGAGCGCCGTTGGCGTGCAGCCGGAGGTCACACGCGGGGTCCGGCACCGCCAAGTTGACGTTCGGCGGCAGCCAGTCGTGGCGCAGCGCGAGCGCACAGATCGCCGCCTCGATTGCGCCGCTCGCGCCCAGCGCGTGTCCGTAGTAGCCCTTGGTCCCGCTCACCACGAGGCGCTGAGCGTGCTCACCGAACACGTGCCGGATGGCCCTGGCCTCCGTCACGTCGTTCAGTGGCGTCGAGGATCCGTGGGCGTTGATGTAGCCGACCTCATGCGGCGCTAGCCCGGCATCGGCCCGGGCCAGCCGCATCGCCCGCGCGGCCTGCGCCCCGTCCGGCCGAGGGGCGGTCATGTGATGGGCATCATTGGTCAGCGCATATCCTGCCAGCACGCCGTAGATCGGCGCCCCACGGGCCGCGGCGCGGTCGCGGCGCTCCAGCACCAGCACGGCCGCCCCCTCGGCCATCACAAACCCGTCGCGATCCCGGTCGAACGGGCGCGAGGCCGTCGCCGGATCGTCGTTCCGCGTGGACATGGCGCGAATGAGCGTGAACGAGCCGTAGCACAGCGGCGAGAGCGGCGCTTCCGCGCCGCCGGCCAGCATTACGTCGGCCTCGCCGCGGCGCAGCACGTGCAACGCTTCCCCGATGGCCACCGCCCCCGACGCCGAGTTCAGCG
>CAZVKD010000134.1:0-8401 GCA_964627675.1 uncultured Gemmatimonadaceae bacterium | reverse complement strand
GGCACCGCAGAGCCCAGCGCTGATGTGCGCGTTGACGCGGTGGGTGGGGTCCGTGGGTGATGCTCTGGTGTGGGCCGGGTGGCTGCCGGTATGCTCGGCGGCGGGCCTGATCGCGACGGTAACGCTCTCACCTGCCGCGGGCGTCGCGGGATTCCTGGTGGCCTACAACGCGGTGCATCTCGCCCTCCGGTGGTGGGGGCTTGCCGCCGGCTGGCACGAGGGGAGCCGGGTGGCGGCTGCGCTGTCGGGGCCCCTGGTGCAGGTCGCGCTCCGCCTCGTGGGTCGCGCGGCGCCCTTCGCCGTCGGGGTCGCCCTTCCCCTCGCGGCGGACTGGCTCGCGCGGTCCATCCCGGTCTCGGCCCGCTCGGGTGTGGCGGCCGTCGCCGTCGCCGCGTATGCCATCGGGCGGTGGCTGGCTCCCGCCCTGGGCGGCGTCCGGATCGGCCTGGTCCTGGTGGGCTTCGCCCTTCTCGCGGGGGTCGCATGGCGGTAGCCGAGCGCACCGTCCAGATCGTGAACGAGCTCGGGTTGCACGCCCGCCCGGCGGCGGAGTTCGTGAAGACGGCCTCGCGCTTCCGTGCCGACATCCAGGTGGCGCGGGACAACATGACCGTCAACGGCAAGAGCGTGCTGGGCGTCATGACGCTCGCGGCCGAGTGCGGCAGCTCCCTCGTCATCCGAGCCGAAGGGGACGACGCGGAAGCTGCGGTGGCGGCCCTCGAACGGTTGGTTCGGAATGGCTTCCGCGAATGAGTGAACCCGACCGCGTCCTCACCGGCATCGGCGTCTCCCCCGGCGTGGTGATCGGCCCGGCGATGGTGCTGCAGTGGACCATCCCGGAGGTGCCGCACCGCGTCGTGGCGCGGGACCAGGTCGAAAGCGAAGTGCGCCGGCTGCGGGGCGCCATCGGGGAAGTTCGGGCCCATCTCGCGGGGTTGCGCGATCGCGCGGTGCAGCGCATCGGCGCCGAGGAAGCCAAGATCTTCGACGCGCAAGTCATGATGCTCGAGGACGAGACCTTCCTCGACGCCGTGACCCGCATGATTCGCGACAACCAGCTCTCGGCGGAACAGGCCTTCGAGTTCCAGGCGCTCGAAATGCGGGCGCTCTGGGCCCGCTCGCCCAGCCAGCGGCTGCGCGAGCGCGTGGTGGACCTGTCGGCCGTGCAGCTTCGCGTGCTGAATCACCTCCTGGGCCAGCCGACGGACTTGGACGTGATTGCCGAGGGCCCCGAGCCGGTCATCGTGATCATTCGTGAGCTGACGCCGGGGCTCACGGTGCAGTTCGACCGGGACAAGGTCGCGGGGTTCGTGAGCGAAGAGGGGACGCGCACGGCGCATGCCGCCATCCTTGCTCACAGCCTTGGCATTCCGTGCGTCATGGGACTGGTTGGGGCCCTGACCCGGGTGCAGACCGGGACCCGGCTCATTCTGGATGGCGCCACCGGGCGAGTGGTTCTCAACCCCACCCGTGAGGAAATCCGGGAAGCGCGCGCGGGGGAGCGGCGCCGGCGCGCCTTCAGCCGGCAGGTCGAGCGAACCGTGGGACAGCCCGCCGTCACGCGGGACGGCACGCACGTGGACCTGCTCGGCAACGTGGACCTCCCCGAGGAAATCGAGGCCGCCGTGGCCCAGGGCGCCGAAGGGGTCGGCCTGTTGCGGACCGAGTTCCTGGTGCTGGGGCGCAATCAGATGCCGAGCGAGGACGAACAGGCCGGTTACTTCATCCGTGTCGGCACGCGGTTCGCGGGACGCCCGGTCATCATTCGGTCCTACGACCTCGGCGGGGACAAGTTCCCCGCGCCGCTTCGCCCGCCGCCGGAAGCCAACCCGTTCCTGGGCTGGCGAGCCTTGCGCGTGTGTCTGGATCGGCCCGAGATCTTCGTGGGGCAGATTCGAGCGATCCTGCGCGCTCGAGCCGTGGCCGACGTGCGCCTCCTCCTTCCCCTCGTGACCCAGCTCGAGGAAGTCCGGCGCACGCGGGAACTGATCGCGGAGGCGGCGCGGGAACTGACGCAGGAGGGCACGCCATTCGGCCCCAACCTCCCAGTGGGCGTCATGGTGGAAACCCCCGCGGCGGTTGTGCTGGCGGAGGCGCTGGCATGCGAGAGCGATTTCTTGAGCGTCGGCTCGAACGACCTGACGCAGTACACGCTGGTCGTGGACCGCGGGAACGCGCGGCTGGCCCATCGGTTCAACGCGCTGCATCCCGCCGTGGTGCGCATGCTCCAGACCGTGGCCGAGGCGGGCCGCCGGGCCGGGAAACCGACCAGCGTGTGCGGCGAGATGGCTTCCGAGCCGCTGGCCGCGTTCTTGCTGCTGGGCCTGGGCTACCGGGTGCTCAGTTCGGCGCCGACCAGCCTCCCGCTGGTGCGCTGGCTGGTGCGGCGCGTGGAGCTGAGCGGTGCTCGGGTGGCGGCGGCCCAAGCCGCGTGCGCCACCACGGACCGAGAGGTCCGGCAGGCGCTGGAGCAGGGGATTGCCGAGTATGTGGACCTGCGCCTGCTTCGTGGCTGAGCCCGTTGCCCGGCGTCCCGTCCGAAACTAGCTTCATCCCCTGAGCCGGGAGGCCCCTATCTCGCACAGTTACTTCCTCTCGTCCGAGTCCGTTACCGAGGGACATCCGGACAAGATGGCCGATCAGATTTCCGACGCGGTGCTCGACGCCATTCTGGCGGAAGATCCGGCGGCCCGGGTGGCGTGCGAAACGCTGGTCACCACCGGACTCGCCATCGTCGCCGGGGAGATCACCACGCGGGCGTACGCCAACGTGCCGGAGATCGTCCGCGGCATGGTGGAATCCATTGGGTACACGGATGCCGCCTACGGGTTCGACGCGAGCACCTGTGCCGTCGTGACGTCAATCGATCCCCAATCGCCGGACATCGCGCAGGGCGTGGACACGGGTGGTGCCGGTGATCAGGGCATGATGTTCGGCTACGCGACCGACGAGACCCCCGAGCTGATGCCCATCCCCATCATGCTGGCGCATCGGCTGACCAAGCGGCTGGCCGAGGCCCGGAAGTCCGGTGAACTCCCCTGGCTCAGGCCGGATGGCAAGAGCCAGGTGACCATCGAATACGTGGATCACCGGCCGGTCGCGGTGCGGGCGGTGGTGGTCTCGACCCAGCACGCGCCCACCGTTGGGCAGCAGGAGCTCGAGGGTGCCGTTAAGGAGCACATCATTCGCCCGGTGCTCCGGACCGCCGATCTCGATGCGGATCGCGCCAAGTACTTCATCAACCCGACGGGCCGGTTCGTCGTGGGTGGACCGCAGGGTGACTGCGGTCTCACCGGTCGGAAGATCATCGTTGACACCTACGGAGGCGCGGCGCGACACGGCGGCGGCGCGTTCAGTGGCAAGGATCCGTCCAAGGTGGACCGCTCGGGCGCGTATGCGGCGCGCTGGGTGGCCAAGCACGTCGTGGCCGCCGGACTGGCCCGCCGGTGTGAAGTGCAGCTGGCGTACGCCATCGGCGTGCGAGAGCCGGTCTCCATCATGGTCGAGACCTTCGGCACCGGGCAGGCGCCGGAGCGCGACCTGGAGCGTGCCATTCGCGCCACCTTCGACCTCACGCCGGGCGGCATCATCGAAGCGCTGGATCTCCGGCGTCCCATCTACCGGCCAACGGCCGCGTACGGGCACTTCGGCCGCCCGCCGGAAACCCGCGAGGTGCGTGGCCAGCCGGTCCACTTCTTTTCGTGGGAACAGACCCCCAGAGCCACCGCCCTGCGCGACGCCGTGCGCCACGCGGCCTAACCGTTACGAGATCGGCCACTATGACGTCCGTGAAGACTGAAATCACTTCCGACATACGGGACCTCCAGCTGGCGGACGAAGGTCGCCGCCGCACCGAATGGGCCGAGCGGTTCATGCCGGTGCTGCGGCAGATCCGGGAACGGTTTGCCGGAGAACAGCCGCTGCGCGGGAAGCGGGTCGCGGCCTGCCTGCACGTGACCTCGGAAACCGCCAATCTCGCCGTCACGCTTCGGGTGGGCGGGGCGGACGTGGCGCTGTGCGCCTCGAACCCGCTGTCCACCCAGGACGACGTGGCCGCGCACCTCGTCCGGGACCACGGCGTCAAGGTGTTCGCCATCAAGGGGGAGGACCACGAGACGTACTATCGCCATATCCAGCAGGCGCTGGCGCACCAGCCTGACCTGACCATGGATGACGGCGCCGATCTGGTGGGCGCGATCCATATGATCGCGCTCAACCGTATGGACGACTTGGCGCCCCCGGTGCGCCGCTGGGTGGAAGGGCTCTCGCGGGAGGAGCGGGACCGCGTCGTCCGGCGGGTGATCGGCTCGACCGAGGAGACCACGACGGGCGTGATCCGACTCCGGGCCATGGCGCAGGACGGCGTGCTGCAGTTCCCCGTCATCGCCGTGAACGACTCCCAGACCAAGCATCTGTTCGACAACCGCTACGGCACCGGGCAGTCCACGGTTGACGGGATTCTGCGGGCCACCAACGTGCTGCTGGCGGGGAGCACGGTGGTGGTGGCGGGGTATGGATGGTGTGGGCGGGGGGTGGCGCAGCGGGCGCGCGGTGCCGGGGCGGACGTCATCGTCACGGAAGTGGATGCGTTGCGGGCGCTCGAAGCGCGCATGGACGGCTACCGGGTCATGCCCATGCGCGAAGCGGCGCCGCTGGGAGACGTGTTCGTCACGCTCACCGGCGACATGCACGTCATTGGCGTGGAGCACATGAGGCTCATGAAAGACGGAGCCATCATCGCCAACTCCGGACACTTCAACGTCGAAATTGATCTCGAGGGATTGCAGCGCGTGGCCACGGGCCCGCGCCGCGCGCGCCAGTACGTGGACGAGTGGCAGCTCGACGGCAAGCGGATCTTCGTCTTGGGCGAGGGACGGTTGATCAACTTGGCGGCGGCCGAAGGGCATCCGGCGAGCGTGATGGACATGTCGTTTGCCAATCAGGCCCTGGCGGCCGAGCACCTGGTGAAAAACGGCGCCGGGCTGAGCAAGGCCGTGCACCGCGTTCCGCAAGCGATTGATCGCCGGGTGGCGGAGCTGAAGCTCGCCGCCATGGGCGTGCGGATTGACGAGCTCACCGCTGAGCAGCGGCGCTATCTGGCGTCGTGGGATGCCGGCACGTAACGGGGATGGACTGGTGGAAGTGCGGGTCGTGCACCTGGGCATCGACCCGGCTACGAATTCGCCAGTGGTCATTCTCAAGGAAACCGAAGGCGAGCGCGTCCTCCCGATCTGGATCGGCCCTGCGGAGGCCAGTGCCATCGCGCTGGAGTTGCAGGGCGTCAAGTACGTTCGTCCGCTCACGCACGATCTGGTCAAGCAGATCATCGTCGGACTCGGGGCCAATCTGCGGCGCGTCCTGATCACGCAGGTCAAGGACAACACCTACTACGCCGAGCTGCACCTGTATCGGGACAACCACGTCATTCAGATAGACGCGCGGCCGTCGGACAGCATCGCGGTCGCGTTGCGCCTCAAGGCGCCCATCTTCACGCACGACGACCTTCTGGAGCAAAAGTCCATCGAGACGGTCGAGCCTGAACCGCCGCCCGAAGGCCAGGATCCCGAGTGGCTCCGAGACCTGCGGAATCTCAATCCTGAAGATTTCGGCAAGTTCCGTCCATAGCGTCGCCGTCGGCCTCCTGATCGTTCTGGGCCTGCCCGGCGCGGCCATGGGGCAGGGCGTTCGGGTTCTTGGCCGCGTGGTCCGCGTGGCGGGGGCGGATTCGCAGCCGCTGGGCGGCGCGTGGGTGGTACTCCACGGCGTCACGACGTCGGGCGGCGCGCCGGTGGACTCGGCCAGGTCCAGCCGCGACGGCCGGTACGCGGTGCAGGCGCCCACGTTCGACTCCACCGCGCTGTACGTCGTGAGCGTCATGCATCAGGGGATCGCCTACTTCACCAGCCCGGTGCACACGTTCGGGCGCCGAGTGGATACGGCAGAGGTGCTCGCCGTGTTCGACACGTCATCGGTAACACCCGACATCCGCGTCGCGCAGCGACACATTGTGGTGCGGCGCGCGGCGCCGGACGGCTCGCGCCGCGTGGTGGAACTGATCGTGCTGGCGAACGACGGGGACCGGACCCGAGTGGCGGCAGGCCCCGAGCGACCCGTGTGGCGCGGCACCCTGCCGCGCGGTGCCACCCAGCTCGAAGTGGGTCAGAGCGATGTGAGCGGTGAGGCCATCGTGGCCCGTGGCGACACGCTCCTGGTGACGGCCCCGGTGCCGCCAGGGCAGAAGCAGGTGGTCGTGAGCTATCTGCTGCCCGCCTCCGCCCGGGCGCTGGACTTGCCGGTGGACCAGCCGTTGTTGCGGCTGAACGTGCTGGTCGAGGACAGCGCGGCGCGCGTGGCCGAGGGGCCGCTCGCGGCGATGGGCTTCGAGGTCATGGAGGGGGCGAGCTTCGCCCGGTTCGACGGCGCGCTGGCCCAGGGTGGCGGTCGCGTCGTGGTGTGGTTCGGTCGGTCCGGGTTCGCCGTGATCCACTGGTGGTGGATCATCGTGCTGCTCGCCGGCGGCGCGTTGGCCTGGGCGCTCGCGGCCACCTGGGCCCATGGGCCCGCCGGGGTGACGACGGGCGATGCGGCGGCGGTAGCTGCCGAACTCGCGGCGATCGAGGCCGCGCTCGCCGCAACGGACCAGCCCCTGCAGGGGGCGGAGCGCTCGGCCTACGAACGGCGGCGCTCGGTGCTCCAGCGATTGGCCTCGCCCCGCCGCGACTGACCAGCCTTGCTTGACGGCCGCATGCGCCGGCCGTATCCTGAACCCCAGAGAAGTCAGTTCGCGAGCGCGGAGCACGGAAGCCGGTGCAAAGCCGGCGCGGCCCTGCCACTGTGACGGGCAGCTCGTTCGGCTCGAGCCCACTGGGAAACCGGGAAGGGGAGCCGACAGCCCGAAGCCAGGAGACGATCCCGTTCGCGCCACCGGAAGTCCCTCGCGGGAGGGATGGTGGGGCGACGCCCACCTCTTTCCGCGGGAAAGGAGTGGGCGGTTTTGTTGCTCCGAATCGCGGCGTCGGTCTGGCTGCTCTGCGCGGCGCTTGTCGGCTGTGGCCGGCGTGCCGCCCCGCCGGGCGCCGGCGTCACCGATGACGCGGGCCGCCCGCTCCGGCTTCACGCACCTCCGCGCCGCATCGTCTCGCTTTCTCCCGCCACCACCGAGCTGCTGTTCGACCTCGGTGTGGGCGATCGCATCGTCGGGCGCACGCGCTGGTGTGAAGATCCCCCCGAGGCGCTCGGGATCCCGAGTGTCGGCGACGGCTTCGCTCCCAACGTCGAGGCCGTCGTGGCCCGCGAGCCGGAGCTGGTGGTGTTCTACCACACGCCGGCGAATGCCGCGGCAATCGCCCGCCTGGAGGCCATGGGCGTCTCGACGGTCAGTCTGCGGATTGATCGCATCGCGGACCTCACCCGGGCCGCCGGCCTTCTGGGCAGACTGCTGGACGTCGAGCTCCGTGCCGATTCATTGCTTCGGAGGCTAGAGACCGCCGTTGGCGCGCTCAGGCCCGAGGCCCCTTCCCCTCCTCCGGGACCTTCCCGACCCTCGCTCCCCTCCGTCGCCATCATCTCCTGGGACAACCCGCCCATCGTCATCGGGGCGACCAGTTTCCTGAGCGAGATCGTGGTGCTCGCCGAGGCCCGGAACGCGTTTGGCGACGTGGCACAACCGTCGCTCACGGTCAGCGTGGAGTCCATTGCGGCGCGCGATCCGGATTTCCTGCTGGTGCACGGGGACGACTCGGTGCCGGCCTTTCTCCAGCGGCCCGAGTGGCAGGTGATCCGGGCCGCGCGGGAACGGCGGCTTCTCCACGTCCACGGCACCGAGTTCGGCCACCCGTCGTTTCGCGTCGTGCAGGCCGTGGAGCAACTGCGAGAGCGACTGGCGCGATCCTCGCGCGAGGCGAAGCGCGGGATGGCGAGGGCGGGCGAGGAGCGCGCACCGTGAGCGACGCACGCTCGGTGGGTCGCTGGGCAGGGCTGAGTGGTGCCGCGCTCGCGACGGTGCTCGGCGCGCTGTTCGTCGGTCCCGCCGACTTCGCGCCTGCGACGGTGTGGCACGGCTTGCTGGGCGACGGGGGCGCCACGGTCACCGCCATTGTCCGAGACCTTCGCCTGCCGCGCGTGCTGCTCGCGTTTCTTGTGGGAGGAAGCCTCGCCGTCACCGGCGCCGTGCTCCAGGTGCTGGTGCGCAACCCCCTGGCCGACCCCTATCTCCTGGGGCTCTCGGGCGGTGCCGGTCTGGGCGCCGTGGCCGCCATCGCGCTGGGCGTCGCTGGTGCGTGGGGCATCCCGCTGGTGGCTCTGGTCGGCGCCGTGGTCGCCGTGCTGGTGGTGTATCGCCTGGCCGTGGTGGCGGGAAACCTGCTCGACACCCGAGTGCTCCTGCTGGCGGGCGTCGTGG